>JBGPBA010000300.1:0-2828 GCA_041481005.1 Candidatus Krumholzibacteriia bacterium
CTCAAGTCATACCTCTATGGCACGAACAACTGGATCAGGATGAATCGAAATCTCTTCAGCTACATCAAGGTCGAGAAGATACTGATGTTCCTGCTCCTGACCCTCATCATCCTCGTCGCGGCTTTCAATCTCGTCGCCATGCTCACCATGGTGATCATGGAGAAGCGAAACGAGATCGGGATTCTCCGCTCGATGGGCGCTTCCTCGCGAGGGGTGATGTCGATCTTCATGATGCAGGGGACCATCATCGGCGCCGTCGGCACGGTCCTCGGGGCCGTCCTCGGCCTCGTCGTCTGCGCGATTCTCAAGGAGGTAAAGATCGATCTGCCTCCCGACGTCTATTTCATCAATACCCTTCCCGTGCTCGTCAAGTCTTCGGACGTGCTCCTGGTGAGCTTCGCTTCCCTTCTCATTTGTTTTCTCGCAACGGTCTATCCGAGCTGGGAGGCCTGTCGGATGCCTCCCCTTGATGCTATACGATATGATTGATAGTTTACGCTATGAATGTGTAGCATTGAATCAAATAGGAACTATTGCGTTATCGTGGCCTAGTAACTTATATTAACTACGGAAAGGCGTCATGCAGGAGAAGGCAATTCTCGAGGCGCGCGGAGTTTGGCGGGTCTTCGAAGGAACGAAGGGACCGATTGAAGTGCTGCGAGGGCTCGAGATGAGCGTGGGGGAAGGAGAAGTCGTGGTCATCATCGGAGCGTCGGGCTCCGGGAAGAGCACGCTCCTCCATATCCTCGGCACGCTGGACGTCCCGGATCGGGGCACGGTGCTCATCCGGGGAAGGGATCCGAGGAAGTCCTCGGAGCGCGATCTCAACGAGATGAGAAACAGGGACATCGGATTCGTGTTCCAGTTTCATTATCTCCTTCCCGAATTCACCGCGCTCGAGAACGTGATGATGCCCGCGATGATCGCCGGTGCTCCTCGGGGCGCCGCCGAGCGGCGCGCGACCGAGCTCCTTGGGGAGGTCGGACTCGAGGAACGGCTCCTTCATCGTCCCGCCGAGCTTTCCGGCGGAGAGCAGCAGCGGGTAGCGGTGGCGCGGGCGCTCATCAACGAGCCGGGCATCGTGCTCGCCGATGAGCCGTCGGGGAACCTCGACGACCGCAATAGCGAGGGACTCCATTCGCTCATGCGGGAGCTCAGCCGGACAAAGCGGCAGACATTCGTCGTCGTGACGCACAAGAAGGAGCTACTCCTCAAGGCGGACCGCGGCCTTCTCCTCGAGGCAGGAACGCTCCATCAGATAGAGAGGGGCGGCGATGCTGTGCCAGTTCTGTAAGCAGCGGGATGCGACGATCCATTTCACAAACGTCGAAAACAGCAAGGTGAACGAGATCCACATTTGCGCGCCGTGCGCGGAGGAGCGGGGCTTCGACGAGCTCAAGAAGAGCAACTTCGCGACGAGCGACCTCGTCGCGGGCCTCTTCGATTCGGCCTTCGCGGCTGTCGACAAGGGCTCGGCGGCGGGCACCTGCCCGACCTGCGGGACGAGCTATCCGAGCTTCCAGAACGTCGGGCGGCTCGGCTGCTCGCATTGCTACGAGTACTTCAAGGAACGGCTGATTCCGCTGCTGCGCAGCATCCACGGCAACACGTGGCACCTCGGGAAGGCGCCGCGGAGGTTCGGGGCCGCGGTGAGCGTGAAGCGGCGCCTCAAGGAGCTCGAGGGAGAGCTCGATCGGGCCGTTCAGGCCGAACAGTACGAACACGCCGCCAAGATCCGCGATGAGATCAAGCGGCTGACGATAGAGAAAGGGGGCGTGGATAAGCCATGTCGGCGCTCAGGGAGCTGATGGATAAGCCGGGATCGTGGCTGTCGGGTAACGCCGAGGAGAGCGAGCTCGTCCTCTCGAGCAGGGTGCGGCTCGCGCGCAACATCGACGGGCGCCCGTTCACGCACGGGGCGGCTCCGCGCGTCCTCAGAGAGATTCGCGAGGAGGCGAAGGCGGCGCTCGCGCAGTGCCCGTCGCTCAAGGGATCGCTCGTGCTCGACCTCGACGGCATTCCCGAGGCCGACCGCATGATCCTGCTCGAGCGGCGCCTGATCAGCAGGGAAATGGTCAAGAACAGCCATTACCGGTCGCTCGTCGTGGCGCCCGGAGAGCAGCTCGGCGTCATGATCAACGAGGAGGATCACTTGCGGATCCAGGCCTTCGAGCCCGGCTTCGCGCTGCAGAAGGCGTACGAGAAGACGAGCGCCCTCGACGACGAGATCGACGAGAGGCTCGATTACGCCTTCTCCGACGAGATCGGCTATCTGACCGCGTGCCCGACGAACGTCGGGACGGGGCTGCGCGTCTCGGCGATGGTGCATCTGCCCGGCCTCGTGCACAACAAGGACATCGGGCAGGTCCTCGACGGGTTGAGGAACATTCGCCTCACCGTCCGGGGGATCCAGGGCGAGGGGAGCGAGGTCGTCGGAAACCTCTTCCAGATATCGAACAGCATCACTCTCGGTCTTTCCGAGGAGGACACCGTCAAGAATCTCGAGGTCCACGTCCGTAAGATATTGGAAATCGAGAAAAAAGCCCGCGGGGTGCTCCTCAAGAAGGCACGGAGCTTGCTCGAAGACAAGATCTGGAGGGCGTATGGTATCCTGAAGACGGCGCGACTCGTAACTGCAAGAGAGGCAATGAGTTTGTTGTCTGCCGTCCGTTTGGGCATAGGACTTGGGATCATTACGGATTGCAGTCTCGCCACGCTCAACGAGCTTTTCATCATGATCCAGCCGATGCATCTCCAGAAGCTGCACGACCGGGTGATGAAGGCGGACGAGAGGGACAAGGCCCGTGCTGATTACATTAGGGCAAGAC
>JBGPBA010000301.1:0-2827 GCA_041481005.1 Candidatus Krumholzibacteriia bacterium
CTCTCGTCATTCCATCCTTGAGGCGCACCCCGCGCTCGAGGCGCTCGAGCGCGCGCTCATCGGGGGTACCCTCGACCTGTGCCCAGTACGTCTTCGGGAGCTTGCCCCGAGGGTCCGCGATCCGATGCTGCAGTACACCCGAGCCAGTGAGAACCACGAGCCCCTCGCTGTCGAAATCGAGGCGCCCCGCCGCGTATACCTTCGGCACGGAGATGTGGTCGGCCAATGTGCTCCTCCCGCCTGCATCGGTAAACTGGCAGAGCACCCCATAAGGTTTATTGAAAAGAAGTACGCGAGGCATATACCGGGGCCACCTCCTGTTCGGCCCGCCGCCGTGCGCCGCGGTCCGGACATTTTAAGCTTGAATGCGGCCGAATGCTATGATATCTTATGAACGATGAGACTTAGCCTGAATATGAATTACTGGTGGTGCACGTACTCATAGGTGTACCCTGCTCCACAGAGGAGGCGGGGGACACAATGGCGTTCCCTGCATCCTTACCTTTGGGGGGTCGCGGAGCGCCGCGATCCCTTTTTGTTTCCTGGCACCGAAGGAGGCGATGATGGCTGTCAATCAAGAATACGGAGCGGAGCACCTGGCCCTCGAGATTGGAAAGCTCCCCAAGCTCGTGCTCATCGAGGCGAATGCGCTTCTCCTCCACGAGGAGGCGGACGCGAGGCGATCCGAGCTGATCCGAGCGCGAATCGCATCGGACGGGCTCATCAAACATCCGCTCATTGCGGCGAAGGATCATGGCACCGTGTCCCACATGCTTCTCGACGGAGTGAACAGGCACGAGGCGCTTCGAAGCCTCGGCTGCCGATTCCTCCCGATCCAGGAGGTCGACCTCGATGACCGGAAGCTCGGCCTCTCGACGTGGCATCACGAGGTCGAGGGGCTCAAGTCCGAGGAGGTCATCGAGGTGCTTTCGTCCTCCATGAGGGTGGTCGCGTTCGAGGGCACCTTCACGGCGAGCGGCGATTTCATCCCCCGGTTCGAAAACGATTGGGGCTGCTGCATCGTGCTTCCCGACCGCCGGTGTCTCGCCGTCATCGTCGACGGATCGACGCAGCAGCGGGTCGAGGCCATCCGCCGGATGGTGCGGCGCGTGAGCCCCGCAGGCGCGATGGACCGCGTGAGCTATACGAACATCGATGATCTCGCGAGGAACTACCCGAACTTCTCGGCGCTCGTCTGCTATCGGGAGTTCTCGAAGGACGACGTGTTCAAGATGGCCACCCGCGGGGTTCTCTTCCCGAGCGGGGTGACGAGGTTCAGCGTTCCGAAGCGGGCGCTCTCTTTCGGCTTCCCGCTCTCGCTGCTGCAGGGCGACGGGAGCCTCGCGGAGAGACAGGAGGTGCTCCACCGGATGATCATAGAGAAGATTCGAGGGAGGAAGATCAGGTTCTACGAGGAGCCGACGTTTCATTTCGACGATTGAGACAGAGGCACGAAAGGAGGTACGCGCGATGGAACAGGTCAAATTCAATCTGAGCGAACGGGAGATGCCGAAGCAGTGGTACAACATCGCCGCGGACCTCCCGGAGCCGCTCCTGCCCGTGCTCCATCCGGGGACGGGCAAGCCGATCGGTCCCGACGACCTCGCGCCATTGTTTCCGATGGCGCTCATCGAGCAGGAGGTTTCGAGGGAGCGCTATATCGCGATCCCGGACGAGGTGCTCCAGGCGTACGCCCTCTGGCGGCCGACGCCGCTGTACCGGGCGCGGGGGCTCGAGCGCGCGCTCGCGACGACGGCGAAGATCTACTACAAGTACGAGGGCGTCAGCCCCGCGGGAAGCCACAAGCCGAACACCGCCGTCGCGCAGGCGTATTACAATCGCCGCGAGGGGGTGAAGCGGCTCGCCACGGAAACCGGCGCCGGCCAATGGGGAAGTGCCCTGAGCTTCGCCTGCAATCTCTTCGGGCTCGAATGCAAGGTTTACATGGTGAAGGTGAGCTACGAGCAAAAGCCTTACCGCCGCATCATGATGGAGCTCTGGGGGGCGAAGGTGACCCCAAGCCCGAGCCGCGACACGGAGGCCGGGCGGAGAATCCTCGAGCAGTACCCCGACACGGCGGGGAGCCTCGGCATCGCGATCAGCGAGGCCGTGAACGACGCGGCCTCGGACCCGGCCACGAAATACTCGCTCGGGAGCGTCCTCAATCACGTTCTCCTGCACCAGACCGTCATCGGACAGGAGGCGCAGATGCAGATGGCAATAGCGGGCGACTACCCCGACGTCGTCATCGGCTGCGTCGGGGGAGGCTCAAACTTCGCCGGGCTCGCCTTCCCGTTTCTCCAGGACAAGCTCGCCGGGAAAGAGCTCCGCGCCGTCGCGGTCGAGCCGGCGGCGTGCCCGTCCCTGACGAGGGGGCTTTTCGCCTACGATTTCGGCGACACGGCCCGGCTCACCCCGCTTCTCGCGATGTATACCCTCGGACATGCGTTCATGCCGGCGAAGATTCACGCGGGCGGCCTGCGCTACCACGGGGCGAGCCCGCTTCTCAGCCAGCTCGTGCGGCGCGGGCTCGTCGAGGCGAAGGCGTACCGGCAAAGAGAGGTGTTCGAGGCGGCGCTCGTATTCGCGAAGGCGGAAGGCATACTCCCGGCGCCCGAAAGCGCCCATGCAATCAAGGCGGCGATGGACGAGGCGAATGACGCCACGGCCAAGCGAGAGCCCCGCACCATTCTCTTCAATCTCAGCGGGCACGGGCACTTCGACCTCGCCGCGTACGACGAGTACCTGCGGGGCAGGCTCGTGGATTACGAGCTGCCCGAAGAGGAGCTTGCGAAGTCATTTGAGGATTCGCACCAGTATCAGGCCA
>JBGPBA010000302.1:0-2820 GCA_041481005.1 Candidatus Krumholzibacteriia bacterium
AGAACATCGATTTCTGACGGTATTCGAGCAGCTGGGAATTGCGCGAGATTCGGGGAGACGAGCCGAAGGGTACGGCCGAACAATTCTCTGGAAGATCGGCGGCAATTCTGATACAAAGTCACCATGACGCAAAGGAGGTCATGATGAACATGTACGTTGGCAATCTCTCCTATGACACGACCGAGGAGGAGTTGCGCAAAGAGTTCGAGCCCTTCGGCAAAGTCGATTCGGTGAATGTGATCAAGGATAAGTTCACTGATAAATCGCGCGGTTTCGCGTTCGTCGAGATGTCGAACGACACCGAGGCCAAGGCCGCGCTCGCGGCGCTGAACGGCAAGGATATCAAGGGCAGAGCGCTCGCGGTGAGCGAGGCGCGTCCTCGTACCGAAGGCCGTAAAGGCGGCGGATTCGGCGGAGGCGGAGGCGGGGGCGGGGGCGGGTTCGGCGGGGGCGGCGGCGGCGGACGGCGCGGCGGCCGCGGTGACATGGGCGGTGGTGGTGGTGGCGGCGGCAGGGGCCGTTTCTAGCATCGAGTGAGCATTGCTCGCGCGGCGGGCCGTTCCCTCGCGCGAAGGCTTAGTCATTTCGGTTCGATCGCGCGGACCTGCCAGGTAATCCGCCGAAAGAACGATCGTTCGCGCGCCGGAGAGATTTCACAAGAGGGCTCTCCGGCGCCTTTTTACATGGCTCAGCCGAGGAGGCGCAGGCGATGGAATGGAAACGGTACGGCGAAGAAATCCGACAGCTCCTCGGGCTCAAAGGGAACCCGGTCGCGATCACGTATTCGATGGAGCCTTACCAGAACGCCGTGAAGGGACGCCACCGCGTCTGCGATGCGCTCATCCTGGCGAGAGACGGCGCAGTCATCGATCTCAGCGCCGAGACCTCGGCGTGCAGCGGAGGGACTCATTACCTCGGGCTCTGCGAGCAGCCGCCGGGCGGCGACCGGGCGCTCAAGGATTTTCTCGTGAACGGCGAGAAGCTCTTCTCGACCGTCGCGGTCCTCTATCGGGCGCAGGCGCTGGCCACGCCGCCGCCGGTCGGCATGGCCGATCATGTGATCATGGGGCCACTCGGGGGTGTGGAGCTCACGCCCGACCTCATCCTCTTCATATGCAATCCGGCCCAGGCGTGCCGGCTCGTCACCCTCGACACGTTCGACACGGGTATCCCGCCGAAGATCGAGATGGGCGGCGCTACGTGCCACCAGGCGGTCGGGTACCCGATTGTGGCGGGAGAGCTCAACGTGAGCCTCATGGATTACACGAGCCGTCGCATCAAAGCCTATGGACCGAATGATCTTATCGTGACGGTGCCGGTCCACCGCTTCCCGGGGATCATGCGGAGCATCGACCGCTGCACGGCGGGTCGGGCGCCCTTCGAGGTGCCCGAGGCGTTCCGGAAGCGAATGGGCCCCGATGCGCTCCGGGAGCTCGAATAATGCAGGCGGCGCAGGCGGGAGCCGGCGCGACCGTCGGCAGGGAGTGTTCGGTGAAGTCTGACCGTTTTATCACGTTGGCGTGGTTTGTCCTGCTCGCGGGCGCAATCGCCATCCTCGCGTTTCCCGTGACGAGGGACCGCTTCGTCGAGCTCACGCGGGCGCATCCGTACCTCATGGGGATGCTCAAGATCGGGCTTCTCGGCACGATGGGGGAGCTCCTCGGCGGGCGAATCGTGAGCGGCCGGTGGATTCTGCGGGGCATTCGTCTGCACGAGCGCGTCATCGTGTGGGCGTTTCTCGGGATCGTATTCACGGCGGTCTTCCCGCTCTTCTCGCACGGGGTCGACGGGCTTCTCGGGCAGGGCCTCCTTCCGGGGCAGAGCTCGCGCTTTCTCGGAGCCTTTTGGAAATCGCTCTTCATGAACGTCATCTTCGCCTTCCCGATGATGACCTTCCACCGCTTCACCGACACGCTCATCGGGCGCGGCACGCTCTTCGGCCGCTGGCGCGTCGTCGAGACGTTCACCGCGATCGATTGGCGCAATATGTTCGCGATCGTCGCGGCCTCGTGCATTTGGTTCTGGATTCCGGCGCAGACGGTGACGTTTCTCCTGCCGGCCGAGTTCCGGATCATGAGCGCGGCGTTTCTCGCCATCGTCCTCGGCTTCATCCTCGGCATGGCGAAGCGGCTCTCGATGAAGGAGACCGGTCTCGCGTGAGGCGGCTGCGGCGCAAGCCCGACCGGCGGGGCCCGCGCGTGAGGAAGCCGCGCGGACGCCGCCGCGAGGAGCACGGTGATGGTTGACCATCAGTTTCTTCATTCGCAGTGGTTCGCGTGGTTCGGTATCCCGGTCCTCATCTTTGTCGCGCGCATCTGCGACGTCTCGGTCGGGACGCTCCGGATCATGTTCATCGGCCGGGGCAAGAAGGCCATCGCCCCGTTCCTCGGCTTCTTCGAGGTTCTCATCTGGCTCATCGCCATCGGCCAGATCATGCAGCACCTCACCATGGCTTTCTACTACGTCGCCTACGCGGCGGGCTTCGCGGCGGGAACCTTCGTCGGGATGTACATCGAGGAGAAGCTCGCCGTCGGGATGATTCTCGTTCGGGTGATATCGAACAAGGACGCAGCAGGGCTCATCGAGGCTCTCGCCGCCGAAGACTACGGCGTCACGAGCGTGCCCGCCCAGGGCGCGCGCGGCGAGGTGAGCCTCGTCCACACGATCATCAAGCGGAGCGACCTCGCGCGCGTGATAGAGATCGTCACACGGTTCGATCCGAAGGTCTTCTATACGATCGAGGACGTGCGCTGCGTGAAGGAGGGCATATTCCCGAGCGCAGGGTCTTCGCAGCTCAAGAGCGCTCTCGGCGGCTTTCGA
>JBGPBA010000303.1:0-2819 GCA_041481005.1 Candidatus Krumholzibacteriia bacterium
CGAGGTGACGCTCGCCTTCGATGGAAACGAAGCGCTCGCGATCGCGAAGAGCGAGAAGCCGGCGCTCATTATCCTCGATCTCATGCTTCCGGGGATCGACGGCTACAAGGTATGCAACATACTGAAGCGCGATGCGGAATTCGAAGGGGTCCCGGTGATCATCGTGTCCGCCCGGGACATCGAGAAGGAGCACATAGAGGAGAAGATCACGGCGGACCGCTTCATCGCGAAACCCTTCGACATCAACTATCTTCTCGAGTCGGTCTCGGAGCTGATCGGGCGCCGGGTCACCGGGGCTTGATGAAGAGAGGATCCTCCACCGCGTCCTTCTGGACCCGCGCCGCCTCGCGCTCTTTGATACCAAGAAACGCGGATTTGCTCGCGATGATCTCTTCGATCGCCGCGCGGGCGCTCTCCGGCCCGGAGGTCAGGGAGAGAGAATCGCGGCCTTTGGCGAGCATCTCGAGCTCCGCGTGCTCCCTGTCGCGGATCACCGTGAGGGCCGTTCTCATCGCGTCTTCGAGCCCTGCGAATTCCCCCGCGCCGGAGGATTCGACCGACCGGGGAAGCGTGCCGCCCGCGATGGCGGCGAGATTCCGATGGAGCACGGCGAGCGGGTGGAACATGCGCGAGGTGACGATGCCCGCCAGCGCGAAGATCGAGGCGATGATGATGGCGACGAAGACGAGGGTGTTCATGACGAGGAGCCCCTTCATTTTCGCGACAACCGATTCGAGCTCGGGGATCTGATTGGCGACCGCCGATTGGCTCGCGATGAGCGCGTAGTAAAAAGTCAGGCCGAAGGCGAGCGCCACGGTCAGCGTGCTGCAGACGACGAGGATCATGACGCGCCGCCTGATGCCTCCGGACAGCGTTCCGGAGAGCTCGGCGCCTGGTCGATTGTCGAGATAGGTTGTCACACGCCGCTCCTTGCCGAGAACCTCTTTGAATCGACTTCGTTCGAGCCGCGGCACATGCGCCGCCGGCCGGGGAGGCACGGGCTTCCCTCGACCTTCACTTCAATAATTGTGCCAATGGTTCTAGGGCTTCCGGGTGAAGTAGACAAGCGCCGAGCGGAACTTCATGAGATCGAGCGCGGTGTCCTTGCAGGGGCCGAGCGGCCGCGTGTTCGGAATGCCGATAACCGGGATGCGCGGGGCGACGTCGTGTATCCCGACAACGAGGTCGCGCTCGCAGGCGACGGCGACGATCGCACGGGGTTTCTTTTCGTGGATGATTCGTCGGGCCTCGGTGCCGCCCGGGGTCGTGTGCACGAGGACGCCGGGAAACTCGGCGCACATCTCGGCGATCTGCTGCCGCAGCTCCCGCCGCAGACAGCGCGGGATGAGGGCGAGGATGAGACCTTCGCCTTCGCTCGTGCCCGCGAGCCTGTTGGTCACCTCGATGAAGGAGTGGCTCAGCCTGTCGCGCGATATTCCGAGAGAGGCGGCGACGTGAGAGACGACGGGAAAGAGCATGAGAAAGAGTCCGGCTCCCTTTTGCAGGCAGAACCTCAGGTAGAGCCGCTTCGAGAGAACGGCGATCGAGAGGAGCGCATACCACGCGAGGAAGAATGCGGCAAGCGTCACGACGGCGACGGTGAGGACGATCGCATAGGCCTTCCCGTATTGCTCGAACCGCGGCAGAACGAGATACCAGAAGAGAAACCCGAGGAGCACGAAGCCGGCCAGCACGAGGAGGGAGAGCAGGAGAAAGGTGCGCTTGCCCTCGTTTGCGTCCTCAGGCGCCCCTTTCCCTTCCCAGTCGAGCCACTCGTCCCCGAGGACTCTGTCGGGAGTCTCGGATTTGCCGACGTCGTTTGTGGTGCGCATTACGGTTGGAAAATGTACTTGATTGCAGGGCAATGTTCAATATGATTCATGGGCGCGCGGCCGCCTCCCGGCCGGAAGGATCGCCGGGGCCGCCGCATCGTATTTTCCGGGGAGGAAGCACGGGGTGGAAGCGAAGGCCGTCAGATCGTACTACTCGCTCGGGGCGGGCATCGTCGCCATTTCATTCGGGGCGATCTTCGTCAGGCTCGCGGGCGCCCCGGCGCCGCTCGTTGCCTCGCTCCGGATGATTTTCGCCTCGCTCATCCTGCTGCCTTTCGTGCTTTTCTCGCGGAGGCTTCGCGGGGAGCTCACACGCCTGGCGCCGAAGGACATCGTGCTTCTCGCGCTCGCGGGCCTTTTTCTCGCCCTCCATTTCATGCTCTGGATTTCGTCGCTCTCTCTGACCGGTGTGACGAGCAGCGTCGTTTTCGTCACGACGAATCCACTCTTCGTCGCGCTTTACCCGTTTGTCGGGCTCCGGGCGCGCGTATCGCGCCCCTTCTGGTTCGGTCTGGGGCTCGCCATTCTCGGCGGGGTGGTCATCGGGGGCGGAGACATCATGGGGGGCGGGGTGCGATGGAAGGGGGACCTTCTCGCCCTCGGAGGGGCCGTCGCGATCGCGGGGTACTTCCTCGTCGGGAGCAGGCTCCGGAAGAGGCTCTCGCTCTTCAGCTACGTGTTTCCGGTATACTCGTGCGCCGCGGTGATTCTGCTGGCCGCCGCGCTCGTCACGCGCATGCAGTTCACCGGCTTCGGCTGGCGGAGCTTCCTCTATTGCTTTCTGCTGGCCTTCGTATGCCAGATCCTCGGGCACTCTTTCTTCAACTACACGCTCAAGCATCTCCACGCGACCGTCGTGACGATCGCGGTCCTCGGGGAGCCGGTCGGCGCGAGCCTGCTCGCGATCCTCATTCTCCGCGAAACACCCGTATTGACCGAGATTCTCGGCGGGGCGTCGATTCTTTTCGGGATCTTCCTTGTGCTCTA
>JBGPBA010000304.1:0-2818 GCA_041481005.1 Candidatus Krumholzibacteriia bacterium
CTCATCCTGCCCTGCCGCGCGAATAGCACGGTCGAACGCGCGGTCCGAGATGACAACGATGGCGACGTAGTTGACGGCGAACACGAGGAGTATCACGAGCGTCATCGCGGCAAAAACACGCGAGCTGATGCTCTTCCCGTACGTGGAGAAATTCATGCTCTCCCTCCTTCAGGAGCCCGGAGGATTTCCTTCCGGTAGATCTTGTTTCGAGGATCAACGAGCGTAAAGAGGTCAGCCGCGCGGCCGGCGACCGCCTCGCTCTTTCCGAGGATCAGGATCGCGCCGTCGCCGAGCGCCGCATGGAATCGCACGAGGGCGTCGGTCCGGACCGAATGATCGAAGTGTATGAGCACGTTTCTGCAGACGATGACGTCGAGGAGCGAGTAGGGGGGCGCGGCGAAGAGGTCGTGCACGGCGAACTTGACGACGCGCCGCACGCCCCGGGTGACGCGATAATCCGCCCCATCGGGCTCGAAGTATCGATCCCTGAGGCTCGGAGCGACGCGAGCGATCTTCTTTTCGGCATAGACGCCGCGCCGCGCGACCTTGCAGGCCTGCCGCGATATGTCGGTGCCGAAAACCTCGACGTCGAGCTCGATGCCCGCCGCGTCGACGTACCTCAGCAGCGTGATGGCGACGCTGTACGCCTCCTCGCCGGTGGAGCAGCCCGCGCTCCACGCGCGGATGACCTTCGAAGGGGAGGCGAGCCGCCGGGCGACGATCTCGGGGAGAATCTCCCTCGAGAGAGCGTTGTACACTTCCTGATCCCTGAAAAATTCGGTCACGTGAATCGTGACCATGTCGAGGAGCCGCTCGATCTCCTCCGGATTCTCGTTCAGGTAGTCGAGATACTCGTCGGGACCGTCGAGGCCGAGGATCGAGATCCTGAGCGCGAGGCGCCGCTCGAGGCACGTCATGCGGAAGCTCGAGAAATCCTTCCCGAACCGCTCGCGCAGTGTCTCGATGAGTTTATGCAGCTGCAGGCCGCCGGTGAGGGCCATTCGAGCTCCGTTTCTTGCTCGACGAATGAACGAAGGGGCCGCGCGCCGGTCCCCCCCGTCGAATCTCACATTTCAAACGTTCTCCGAAATCGACCCCGCGAATGCCGGATCGTCATTGCCGGGAACCGGTTCTGCAATTGCTATACCACACAGGGCCCGGTGTCCCGGCATACCCGGGATCGGGTCGCTCGCTGCGAAGCTATTATCCAGACGACGGTATGACAATGGGTTACGGCCGGACAGCAACTGCGGGGAACAAACGGGTAGCGCGGAAGACAACCGGCAAGAACAACAAACTTTGCACCGCCGCGTTCGCTTTTTGCAACGGGCGATGAAAAGGAGCACGCGATGCAGAACTTCGTGGTCAAGCACGTCGACGTCTTCACGACGAAGCCGTTCAGCGGAAACCCGGCGGGCGTCATCACCGAGGCGGACTGCCTCGCGAGCGAGACGATGCTCGCGATCGCCGGCGAGATGAACCTCGCCGAGACGACGTTCGTCACCCTTCCCTCGACCGAGGACGCGCTCTTCAGGATTCGCTACTTCACGCCGAGCGAGGAGGTGAGCCTGAGCGGCCACGCGACAATCGCCGCGTGCTATGCCCTTCTCGAGGATGGGAGAATTCCGCTCGAGGACGGCGTGACGAAGGTCTTCTTCGAAACGCGGGCCGGCAACATCCAGGTCGACGTCCATTTCCGGACGGCGACCTCGACGGATGCGGCGAAAGAAGCGGCGCGCGGGCGCGTGGTGCTCACCGTCAAGGGCGGGGAAACCGGCGTCCTCGAGAAGATCATGATGTACCAGCCGGTCACACGACATAGACCTTCGACGATTTCTGCTCAGGACGTCGCCAAGATACTCGGGATCGACGCCGAGGAGATCCAGCGCACCGGGCTGCCGCTCGAGGTCATCTCGACGGGGCTCGAGCAGCTCATGGTGCCCGTTTTCCATAAGGAAACGATTCGCGACATGAACCCCGACCTGATCAAGCTCGGGCTCATGAACAAGCGCACGGGCCTCCATACGAACCACGTGTTCAGTCTCGACACCTTCCACGAGGATTGCGTCGCGTACCTGCGGCATTTCGCGCCGGCGCTCGGCATGTGGGAGGACCCCGCCTCGGGGACGGCGGCCGCGGGGCTCGCGACCTACCTTCTGCGGCACGGCGTCGTGACCTCGGGAAACATGATCATGGAACAGGGGCGCGAGATCGAAAATCTCGCGCGGATTCTCGTCGAAAGCCCGGACCCCGAGGAGCAGACCGACGTCATGCGCATCGGCGGCGTGGCCGTCACCTCGATTACGCGCACGATCGCGGTCGAGGCGGGGGACGTGGCCGTCTGTTAGGATGAGATGGACGCCGCGGTCGCGCGAGCGCGCGGCGCGAAGGGGCTGCGTCAGGCCCGGGCCGGCTGCTCGGCTTTTTCCGCCGAGGGGGCCTTCGGCAGCGTGAACGAGAAGATCGATCCCTTGCCCTTTTCGCTCGTCACCCATACCTTGCCGCCGTGGAGCTCGATGTAGTGCTTCACGAGCTTGAGTCCGATCCCCATGCCGTCCTTCTCCCGCGTCGAGCCGCCGTCGATCTGCATGAACTTCTCGAAAAGGTCGGTGAGGTATGCTCCGTCGATGCCGGGACCGTGGTCCTCGACGGCGATCGTGACCTGGCCGTCGCCGTTCCGCGAGGTGATCGTGACGCAATCACCATCGGGGCTGAACTTGACACCGTTGTTGAGCAGGTTCACGCACGCCTGGCGCACGCGAAGCGGGTCGAAGCTGAAGATCGGGATCGTCTCGTCGAGGTCGACCGCGATCGCGAC
>JBGPBA010000305.1:0-2817 GCA_041481005.1 Candidatus Krumholzibacteriia bacterium
CTCGACGAGATCCGGGCGCACCATCCGGCGGGGATCATCCTTTCGGGCGGCCCGGCCAGCGTGACCGAAGCGAACGCCCCGCGCCTCAATCCCGACGTCTACTCGCTCGGAGTTCCGGTCCTCGGCATCTGCTACGGTCTTCATCTCCTGTCGCAGACCCGGGGGGGCATCGTCGAGCCCGGCGAGCGCCGCGAATACGGGCATACCCTCATCGTCGTCGAGCGTGAGAGCGAGCTTTTCCACGACACACCCGCGGAGCAGCGGGTGTGGATGAGCCACGGGGACCGCGTTGCGAAGCTCCCCTCGGGCTTCACCGTCGTCGCTTCGTCGAAGAGCTCCATCGTCGCGGCGATGGAGGATCCGGCGCTCAGACTTTATGCCCTTCAGTTTCACCCCGAGGTGTACCATACGGACTACGGGAGGGAGATACTGCGCAACTTCATCTTCCGGATCTGCCGCTGCAAGCCGACGTGGAGCTCCGAGTCCTTCGTCGAAGACGAGGTGGGGAAGATCCGGGCGATGGTCGGTTCGTCCCGCGTTCTCTGCGCGGTGTCCGGCGGAGTCGACAGCTCCGTCATGGCCTGTCTCGTCGATCGGGCGATCGGGCAGCAGCTGTGCCCTGTTTTCGTCGACAACGGTCTTCTCCGCGAGAACGAGGCGAACGAGGTCAAGGAGCTCCTCTCACAGCATCTCACCGCCGAGCTCGTCTTCGTCGACGCCGCGGACGAGTTTCTCAGGCGACTCGAGGGAGTCACGGACGCCGAGCGCAAGCGCAAGATCATCGGCAAGTGTTTCATCGACATCTTCGAGGAACAGAGCCGTTTGCACGGTCCATTCGCGTTTCTCGCGCAGGGGACCCTTTACCCGGACGTGATCGAGAGCCGCTCGACCGTCGGTCCCTCCGCCACGATCAAGTCGCACCACAACGTCGGCGGCCTCCCCGAGACGATGAACTTCAAGCTCATCGAGCCGCTTGCGCTTCTTTTCAAGGACGAGGTCCGGGAGGTGGGCACCTTCCTCGGCCTTCCCGAGCGCCAGGTCAAGAGGCATCCGTTCCCAGGCCCGGGGCTCGCGGTGAGGATACCGGGAGAGGTGACGCGGGAAGCTCTCGATCTCCTCCGCCGCGTCGACAAGATATTCGTGAGCGGGCTTCTCAGAGAAGGGCTTTACGACAGCGTTTGGCAGGCCTTCGCCGTGCTGCTTCCCGTGAAAAGCGTCGGCGTAATGGGGGATGCCCGCACCTACCAGCGGGCGGTGGCCCTGCGGGCCGTAACAAGCCTCGATGGGATGACCGCCGACTGGGCGAAGCTCCCGTACGAGTTTCTTCAGCAGCTGGCTGCCGAGATCGTCAACCGGGTCCCCGGAGTGAATCGAATCGTCTACGATATCAGTTCCAAGCCCCCCAGCACGATCGAGTGGGAGTGAGTCGCGTCCCTCGAGCGCCCGTCACCCTGGCACTCAAATTGCCTTCCTTTTCCCGAGACTTCCGTTCGCATATATTCAAGATGGTGAGTGCCCAATGATTCGACTTTTGCGATCGGCCCTTCTCGTGATCTGCATCGCCGCCGCCTCGACATGCGCGCTGCACGCGATGGGCACCCCGGGCCCGCATGCCTGGAGCCAGTACGAGATCGCCCGCGCCGTTCTTTCCGAAGAGGTGGGGCTGGACCCGGCTGCGCGGCTCACCGTCGCCCAGAGCAATGACGAGGCGCTCGAGGCGCTCGGCCGCTCGACCGATTCGCTCCGAGTCGGAATCCTCGCCTGCAAGGCCAAGAAATACGGCGAAGCGATCGATCTCCTGCGGTGCCGCATCGACAACCCTTACCTAGAATGGCTTCGGCTCTACTATTACGCTGCTGCGTTATGCGCCGAAAAGCGGTATCGAGAAAGCGAGTCAGCGCTCGACACGCTGTTCGCCATGAACGGCGAACCGGCGTTCGGGCCGGATTGGTCGATGTCAGACGAAGCGCGTGATCTGTCGGCCGAGGTTATCGCGGGAAACGACAGCCTCTTGCGAGCCAAGGGGATTCCGACGGCAGTGCAGTCGCTTTCGAAGCGTTCCCTTATCTTGCTTTCCGAGGCTCTCTTGGATCGAGGAAAAGACTCCACCGTCGTGGCCATCTGGGAGCATGTGGCGAGGGGCAGATGGCGGGACAGCGTTGCCAGGCCGGCGGGGCCCCTCTTCCCGAAGTTCTTGGCAAAACTCGAGCGTCTCTATCCGCGTTTCTCGGCCGCATTCCTGCGTCGCCTCGCGTACGAAGCTATGGACCTGGACCTGGACAAAGCGTCCGGGAAAATCATCCGGTCGATGCTCGAAAAGAACGCAGCGGATTACGACGCTCTCCTGCTGAGAGGCATGCTCTTCGAATCCACGAATCGCGTGCGGAAAGCGATGGCGCAGTACGAGAACCTGTCGAGTTCCGCGGCCCCTCTTCGGATCAGGAAGGCAGCGCTCATGAGAAGCGCCTCCCTCGAGTACAAGCTCAAGAACTACGAGCGCGCAGTCGAAAAGTACTGCTCCTATGCGAAGCGCTACCCAAGCGATGAGAAGGCGATGTTCTGTCTCGAATTGGCGGCTCGGATCGATATTTCCCTTGGCAAGTACGACACGGCGCTCCTCATCTTGAAGCCGCTCCGTCCGCATTACAATGAGGCCCGCTGGCTTTTCCTCGGCGATCCCGAGCGCTCGGTCTGCGAAGCTGCGCTGAGGTTCTCGATGGGAGACGGCGCCGGAGCGCACGAGCTCTTGGAGCAGGCGGTACCGGAGTTGAGGTCATCGGATGACCGCGCCCCGTATTTCTACTGGCTCTCTCGGAC
>JBGPBA010000306.1:0-2809 GCA_041481005.1 Candidatus Krumholzibacteriia bacterium
C
The DNA here is from genome assembly GCA_041481005.1 of Candidatus Krumholzibacteriia bacterium. Taxonomy (GTDB): domain Bacteria; phylum Krumholzibacteriota; class Krumholzibacteriia; order Krumholzibacteriales; family Krumholzibacteriaceae; genus SSS58A. Next base: position 2 of record JBGPBA010000306.1, read on the forward strand.
CGCGTCCCCGACACGATGGAGGGGCTCCTCTCGCTTCCCGGCGTGGGGAGAAAGACGGCGAATCTCGTTCTCACGCTCGCCTTCGGGGCGCCGGGCATCTGCGTCGACACGCACGTTCACCGCGTGGTGAACAGGCTCGGGGTGATCGCGACGAGGAACCCGGTCGAGACCGAGAGCGCGCTCCGGGAGGCGCTCCCGCGCCGCCACTGGCTCGAGATCAACTATCTTCTTGTCACGTTCGGGAAGGCGATCTGCGCGCCCGTCTCGCCGCGATGTTCGATCTGTCCGATACGTCGGTCGTGCCGCCGTGTCGGCGTGGGCCGGTCGCGCTAGCGGCGCGGCCGCCCGAAAGAACCGTTTCTCGGGAGGTCATCGATGCTTCGAGTAGCTTTGGCGCTCATGCTCGTCGGGCTGGCCGGCCCGGCCGCGGCGGCCGGCGAGAGCCCCTTCGATCGGCACTTCACGAGCGAGCAGCTCCGGGTCGATCTCTACCATACGGGCTCGGGCGCCGTCGAGGTTTTCGCCGTCGACGAGGTGCTCAAGGAGCCCGCCTGGGGCGGGAACAGGACAAACCTCATCGACTCGCTCGACCTCGGCAACTATCTCCTGCGCGTGTTCGATCTCAAGACGAACGAGATGATCTACTCGCGCGGTTTCTCGAGCATCTTCGACGAGTGGAAGACGACGAACGAGGCGCTCGCGGGCGTCCCCCGCACCTTCCAGGAATCGCTCATCATGCCCTTCCCGCGCGAGGCGGTCCAGGTGCGAATCGACGTTCGCGACCGCGTGAACGTCTTTCAGCCGCTCTTCGGCACCGTCGTCGATCCGGCCGATTACCACGTGAGGACGGAGCGCCGCGACCGCGAGCTCCGGGTCGTCGATCTCATCGACAACGGGGCGCCCGAGCGGAAGGTCGACGTCGTCATCCTCGGGGACGGGTATCGCCGCGACCAGATGCACAAGCTCCGCGCCGACGCCGAGCGGCTCACCGGAGTGCTCTTCGACGCCGAGCCGTTCAAGAGCCGCAAGAAAGACTTCAACGTGAGGCTCGTCGAGACGATTTCCGAGGACTCCGGCGCCGACGAGCCGCGCGAGCACAAGTGGCGCGACACGGCGCTCGATTTCACGTTCAACTTCTTCGACATTCAACGCTATATGCTCTCGGTATCGAACAAGGCCATGCGCGACATGGCGGGTCGCGTTCCGTACGACGCGATCGTCGTCATCGTCAACTCGGAACGCTACGGCGGGGGAGGCATCTTCAACCTCTACTCCAACGGCAGCGCCGACAACCAGTACTCCGCGTACGTGTTCAGCCACGAGTTCGGTCACGCCTTCGCCGGCCTCGGCGACGAGTACTACGCCTCGGAGGTCGCGTACAACGACCTCTACCCGAAGGGCATGGAGCCGTGGGAGCCGAACATCACGGCGTTCCTCGACACGACGAAGGTCAAATGGGGAGCGCTCATCAAACCGGGCACGCCGATCCCGACGCCCGACGATTCGCTGTACAACGGGGTGGTAGGCTGTTTCGAGGGAGCCGGGTACGCCGCGAAGGGGCTCTACCGGCCGACCCGCGACTGCCGCATGTTTACGAAGGCGCTCTCGCCGTTTTGTCCGGTGTGCCGGCGGGCGATCGAGCGCGTGATCAACTTCGACACGCGGTAGGGCCGGACGGGGAGGCGGTCGCCCGCGCGCGCGCCGACCGCGCCGGCGAGGCGCCTTTGCGCATCGCGTCGAGTGCGGCCTACGGGCCGACGTTCATGAGGCGGTCGCCCCGCAGGAAATCATCCGTATTGTAGTCCTCGGCGAACTGGAGCTCCTTGAACTCGGCCTCGAGGATCGCGAAGTGACTGTGCTCCATGCTCGCCAGATACTCGAGCATCGAGCGGCTGCTCTGGTCGTGCGTCTTCCCGGCGAGCCCCCGGTAGAAATCCTCGGATTTCGTCTCGGCTTCCAAGGCGGCCGCGAAAAGCTCCTTGAGCGTCGCGTCCCGGGCGAGCACGTCGTCGACGGCGGGAACGAGCGTCTTTTGCGGAAGGCTCAGCTCGACCCCGGGGAACTTTCTCCGGTAAGCCTCGGTGAGGATCTTCTCGTGGTTCTTCTCCTGTCCGACGAGGAAATCGCACTTTGTCTTGAGATCGGGGTTCTTCGCTTTCTCCTTCATCTTGGTGTAGAGCTTGATCGCTTCGATTTCAGATCTGATGGCGATGCCGAGTACCTCGAGCGTCGTGAGATCGCGGTCGCGTGCCATACGTCCTTCCTTTCGTTACTTTTGGCTTTACTTGCCCGGGGGGCGTTCGTACCCTGGTACATGCGCGGATCCATTACGTGGATCGATGATAGACGGCCCGGCCGTCGTGTGTCAAGGGGCGCGCCGCGGGTGGGCGCCGAATGCCCCGGCGGCCGCCGCGTTGAAAACGATCATAAGGAGGTTTCCCGTGGCGGAAAGGAAATCGAAACTCGAAGCCCTCAAGCTCGCCTTGACGAACGAGGAGAAAGAGCGGGGTTTCTACCTCGAGCACGCGAAGCGGACCAAGGACGAGCTCGGCAGGCAGATGTTCGAATCGATCGCGGCCGACGAGGACGTGCACTACCGCAAGATCCTCGAGCTCCACAAGAAAATGGAAGAGCGGAGCAAGTGGCCGGAGGGATTCTCGATCGACATGGTCAGCAAGGTCACCGAGGCGCTCGGCCGCCTCAGCAAGGAAGCGACGACGAGCCCGCAGAGCGACGATGACGACGTGCAGGCGGTGAAGGTCGCCATCGACTTCGAGAACAAGGGCGAGCAGTTCTACGCGAAGCTCA
>JBGPBA010000307.1:0-2804 GCA_041481005.1 Candidatus Krumholzibacteriia bacterium
TCTTCTTCACGCTTTTTGTTCTGCAGAGTCTCTTCTATATCATCGCCATCGTCGGGGGGCTCCTCCGAAGGGGCGGCGTCCAATCGAGGATCTTGTTCGTTCCCTTCTACTTCGTCATGGTGAATGCCGCCTCCCTGGCCGCCATCATCACGTACCTCGGCGGCAGCCGGCTCTCCTTGTGGGAGAAGGCCGAGACGACGCGCGATACGGCCGAGCAGGCCGCCGCCGGGCCGAAGCTCCGCGTCATCGAAGGCAAGAAGGATCTCTCCGCCGCGGAGAAGACGAAGAGCATCGAGAATCTCGAGCGAATCACCTGATCGTCCGCATTGATGGATCGTTATCGCATTCTCCAGGTCATCAGCTCGCTTCGCAGGGGCGGCGCCGAGCATCATCTTCTCAACCTCTGCCGCTACCTCACGCATGCGGGGCATGAGCCCGCCGTATGCACGCTCTCGCCGGTCGAGGACGGCCTCGAAAGCGCCTTTGTCATCGACGGCGTGCCGCTCTACCGCCTCCCGCTGCGATCGCTCGCGTGCCTCGCGACGCCGCGGGCCGATCGCTCCCTGCGCAGAATCATCGAGCGATCCGGTGCGGATCTCGTGCACGCGCACCTCTTTCACGCCGAGGTCGCCGGGGCGTGGATGGCGCAGCGGACCTCGAGGCCCCTCGTCGTGACGAGGCACAGCACGGGGCTCGAGTTCGGCGGCTGGCGCAGGGCCGTGTCCCGCGCTTACGCGAAGCGCGTTTCCCGATGCATCGCCGTGAGCGGCGAAGCGGCTCGCGAGGCGCTCGCGACGGGGCTTGCCGCTTCGAAGGTGGTCGTTCTCCCGAACGGCGTCGACACGGCGCGTTTCCGCCCGCTTGGTGAGCGCGAGCGGCTTGAGCCGAGACGCGCGCTCATCGCGGAGCTTTTCCCGGGAGAGGCTTCGCAGGGCGTCGTGCTTGTCGGATCGGTCGGTGGGCTCAAGGCGGTGAAGGGGCATTCCGTTTTCATGCGGGCGGCGGCGGAGCTTCGGGCGGCCGGGGGAGACGAGGCGGCCGGCGCCATGCGCTTCGTGATCTTCGGGGACGGTGCCGAGAGGGAATCGCTGACGGCCCTCTCGCGAAGCCTGGGGCTCGAGAGCGCGTTCGTGTTGCCCGGGCAGCGTGACGATCTCGACAAGATGTACTCCCTCCTCGACGTCTTCGTTCTGACCTCCTTCAGCGAAGGGGTGCCGCTTGCCCTCCTCGAGGCGATGTCGTCGGGCGTCGCCTGCGTGGCGAGCGACGTCGGCGGAGTCGGCGAGGTGCTCGAGGGGGCGGGGACGATTGTCCCCTCGGCCGACGTGGCGGGGTTCGCCGCCGCCATCTCACGGCTCGTCGGCGACCACGCGCTCCGGATCGAGATGGGGCGCCTGGCCCGGGTGAGGATCCTCGAGCGCTACAACCTTGACATCTGGGGTCACCGCACCCTCGACGTCTACCGCGAAGCCCTTGCCGGCGGCCCGCGCCTCTAGCCGACGTCCCCTCGCTTTCTTCGCTCGAATCGTCCACACGCCTCGAAATGCTCTGGAACTTTCCGCCGCCGCCGGGTGTAGAGATTTCAACGCGTGAGAGTACGAGAAACGTGTCAGGATCCAAGGAGGTGAGGGGATCGCGTGTCGCGATCGACGAAAATGAAGAAGAGTCTATTGATCATGGCGATCTCTTTTGTTGCCGTGATATCGGGCCTCTGTTGGGGAACGGCCCGCGCCGCGGCCGAGGTGGTGCGCGCGGGAAAGACCGTGGTCGTCGAGTCCGATTCACCGAAGTGCCTGCCGACCGCTTCAACGTACATCGGTATCTACATGGACGACCTCTCGGACACGATCAAGGAGCAGTATGAATACCCGCATGAAAAGGGCGTCCTCATCACCGGCGTCGCCGGCGACAGTCCCGCGGAGAAAGCGGGCCTCGAGGAGCACGACATCGTGTACCGCTTCGGCAAGGAAGAGGTCGAGAACAGCGTCCATCTGTGCTCGCTCGTTCAAGCCAAGAAGCCGGGGGACAAGGTGGCGCTCGTCATTTACCGGGGCGGCAAGAGGAAGACCGTCGACGTGACGCTCGGAACGCGCGAGCTGCCCGCGACGATCGTGTTGGAGCACCGGAAGCTCGCCGAGGAGTTCATGAACCGGGCGAAGGAAGCCGGCAAGATGCGTTTCAAGATCGCCGGTGAGCCGTCGATGCTCAGGGGGCGCCTCGGGATAGTCGTCAAGGACCTCAATAAGGATCTCGCGCCCTATTTCAACGTGAAGGAAAACGAAGGAGTGCTCGTCGTCGAGGTGGAGCAGGAAAGCCCGGCCGAAAAGGCGGGGGTCAAGGCGGGGGACGTGATCACCTCGATCGGGGATATTCGGGTGCACGACGTGGAGGCCCTCGCCGACGAGGTCTCCAAGGCGGACGAAGGCGATACGCTGGCGGTCGACCTCATCCGGAAGGGCGCGAAGAAATCGGTCGTGATCGAAGCGGGAGAGGGAGTCCCCGAGGTCTACTTTTACTCGGCCCCCTTCGAATGGAACGTGAAGAAGCTCGATCGGCCCGACCGGCCGGGGAGGCAGTCGCCCTCGCGGCTCGGACCCGCCGAGCGCGAGCAGCTGAAGGAAGACATCAACTCGCTCAAGGGGCAGCTCAAGGACCTCGAAGAGCGGCTCGACAAGATGGAGAAGACGAAATAAGGAAGGACTCGTAGGCGGCAAGATCGCTTCGACTCCCGGCCGGTCGTCCCCGCGGACGCCGGCCGGGTTGTTCCTGAGCCCGGGCGCCGCGACCATGCTGCCCCCCTTTCA
>JBGPBA010000308.1:0-2776 GCA_041481005.1 Candidatus Krumholzibacteriia bacterium
CATCCGGAGAAGAGGAAGGCATGCAGATTCCGGGCGGCGGCGGTGTCGGATGCCCTTCGAAGCGAGTCGGCCTTGCGAACGTACATTGCATGCACGAGCCAGAGAGCCGCCAGAGAAACCGCGGCGTACAGAACTTGAAAGCCGACGTCCAAGCCCGCGCCGTGTATGGAGCCCGAGCCGCGCGCCGCGCCCGGCCCGTCCGGGAGAGCCGTCCGCAGGAAGGCGAAGAGCCCTTTCGATCCGAAGAGGCTTTTCATCAATTCGGGGAGCCCGGCGACGGCCGACAGCCACGCGAGTATCCCGAGGGGAACCATCATGGTCGGGCCGGGTTTCACGGACGGGTTCGATCTCGCTTCCCCGAAGAAAACGAGCGCCACGAGCCGGAAGGTGTACACGGCCGTGATGAAGGCGCCCGCGACGCCGGCGAGCCACAGTGCTTTCCCTCCGTCGGGAGAAGAGAGGACGCCGCTCAGTATCGCGTCCTTGCTATTGAACGTCGCGGAGAGCGGTGGTATGGCGGCGAGTGAGAAAGCGGCCGCGAGGAACGCGGCGAAGGTGCCGGGCAGCGCTTTCCTCATGCCTCCCATCTTGAAAATGTCATGCTCGCCGCCGAGGGCGGTGATCAGAACGCCCGCGGCGAGAAAGAGGGCCGATTTGAAGAGCGCATGGGTGAGGAAATGATAGATCGCGGCAGACCAGACGCCGGCGCCGAGCGCGAGGAACATGTACCCGATTTGGCTCATCGTCGAGTAGGCGAGGATGCGCTTGATGTCCCTCGTGACGCAGGCGCTTAAGCCCGCCATGAGCAGCGTCGCGGCTCCCACGATCGCGACGACGGCGGACGCGGCGGGCGACATCGAGAAGACCGCGTTCGTTCGCGCGATCAGGTAGACGCCCGCGGTGACCATCGTCGCGGCATGGATGAGGGCGCTCACCGGAGTCGGACCGGCCATGGCGTCGGGCAGCCAGGTTTGCAGCGGAAGCTGCGCCGATTTGCCCACCGCTCCGCCGAGCAAGAGGAGCGCGACGGCGGTGCAGAATGCCGAGCCGACGGGAAACGCCCCGATCCCGTTCATGATCTCCCGGATGTCGAGCGTTCCGAATCGCACGAAGAGGAGCAGCAGCCCCACCAGCAGCGCCGTGTCGCCGACGCGGGTGACGATGAAGGCCTTGAGCGCCGCGGCCGCGTTCTCGCGGGTTTTGTACCAGAAGCCGATGAGGAGGTAGCTGCACAGACCGACCCCCTCCCAGCCGAGGTAGAGGAGCAGGAGGTTGTCGGCCAGGACGAGAATCAGCATCGACGACACAAAGAGGTTCATGTACGCGAAGAACCGGCGATAGCCATCGTCGGCCGCCATGAACCGGACCGAGTAGACGTGGATGAGAAACGCCACGAACGTCACGACGACGATCATCACGACGGAGAGGGCGTCGAGGTAGAGTCCGACCCCCGCCTGGAGATTTCCGACCTTGAACCACGTCATGAGCGTCTGTGTATAGGCGCTCCCCGCCGACGCCGATCGCGCGAAAGCGGCGCCGACCGTTCCGGCGAGAACGGCGCTCGCGAAGACCGAGCCGACGCCGATCGCCGAGACCGCCCTCCGCGAGAAGGCGCCGCCTCCCGTGATCAGGATCAGGAATCCGAGGAGCGGCAGCGCCGGTATGAGCCACAACGTTTCGAGCATGTCATCCTCGCATCCGTTTCAGCGAGCCCGTGTCGAGCGTCCTGAGGTTGCGATGCATGTTGAGAATGAGGCCCAGCCCGACGGCGACCTCCGCCGCGGCCGCGGCCAAGATGAAGAAATACATCACCTGGCCGTCGGGCTCGTTCCGCGCGGATCCGACGACGATGAACGCGAGCCCGCACGCGTTGAGCATGATCTCGATCGAGAGCAGTATGAAGATGATGTTCCGTCTCGCGATCACGCCGGCGAGCCCCGCGGCAAAGAGCACCGCCGCGAGAATCAAGCCTGGCTGCATGCCGATGTGAGCCATCGCTATTCCTCCGAGCGCCCTGGTTTCGGAGCCGTCCCCGCCCTGCTGAGATGGTGCGCCCCGAGCAGCCCGACCAGCAGAATCATCGAGGCGAGCTCGACGCCGAGGACGTACGTGCCGAAGAGCGCGAGCCCCACCCGCTGCGGCTCGACGATCTCGGACCCCGAGCCGCCGTGCCCGAGCGAAATCACGACGCAGACGAATTCCACGGCGAGGATCGCGGCGAGTATCCCCGGCCCGAGCCACACGCCCGGTCTCGTCCAGCGCCGCTCCTCCTCGATGCCCGCCGGGCCGTGGCGGACCATCATGACGACGAACACGAAGAGGACCATGATCGCTCCGGCGTTGATGATGACGACGAGCGCTGCGGCGAAGGGGGCGCCGAGCGTGAAGAAGGCGACGCCGATGGCGAGCAGCGACGAGATGAAATAGAGGAGCGCGTGCACCGCGTTCATTCTCGTCACGGCCATCAGGGTGGCGACGACCGCGATCGCCGCCGATATGTAGAAAGCCGCCGTCACACCGATCGAGTCTCCCCGCCGAGCTACGGCATGAGCGTGTGAATGTCTACGGGAGGCGTCTCATTCTCATTGCCGCCCGTGTCCTTGTCTTTGATCGAAACGCCCGCCACCCGGTAGAAGCTGTAGCCCGGGTGCTTTCCGGTCCCGCTGATGAGCAGGTCCTCCTTCTCGTACACGAGATCCCGACGCCGGTACTCGGACATCTCGAAATCGGGCGTCAGCTGTATCGCCAGCGTCGGACAGGCCTCCTCGCACATCCC
>JBGPBA010000309.1:0-2771 GCA_041481005.1 Candidatus Krumholzibacteriia bacterium
CAACGGATCGTAGAACTGACGCACCACGGTGCGCCAATCCTCCTTCTCCTCTTCGACCTTGTCGAGCTCGGTCTCCATCCGGGCGGTGAAGTCGATCTCAAAGACGTCCCGGAAAAAACGGTCGAGCATCTTCCAAACCTTCTCGCCGAGCTCGGTCGGGTGGAGGACGCCCGCTTTCTTGTTCACGTAGTCCCGCGCCTGGATGATGCCGAGGATCGTCGCATAGGTGCTCGGCCGTCCGACACCGTTCTCCTCGAGCTCCTTGATGAGGGACGCCTCGGTGTACCGAGGCGGAGGCTCGGTGAAATGCTGCGCGCCCTCGAGGCCCGTCACGGCGAGCTTCTCCCCCACCGCCGCGTCGGGGAGGAGCTCGTCGGGCTCGGATCGCTGATCGGGCATGATCGCGAGAAACCCGGGGTTCACGAGACGCCGCCCGTTCGCGCGGAGCAGGAAACGCTCTCCTGCCGCGACATCGACATCGCGGGTCGCGTAGACGGCGGAGGCCGCGAGCGACGCGAGGAATCGCTGCCAGACGAGGCGGTAGAGGGCAGACTGATCCTTCGCGAGGAAGGGCTCCAGCGCCTCGGGTGTCCGCGAGCAGTCGGTCGGCCTGATCGCCTCGTGCGCGTCCTGCGCGAGCTTCGCTTTCTTGAAGCTTCGCCGCGACTCGGAGACGGCCGCCTCGCCGAAGAACTGCTTGATGCAGGCGACCCCCTGCCGGAACGCCTCGTCCCCGACGCGGGTCGAATCGGTGCGCATGTAGCTGATGAGGCCGACCGGGCCCTCGGGTCCGAGCTCGACCCCCTCGTAGAGCTGCTGGGCCACGAGCATCGTCTTCTTCGCCGAGAATCCGAGCCTTCCGGCCGCCTCGCGCTGGAGGGTGCTCGTTATGAACGGCGGCTGGGGGTTGCGAAGCTTTTCGCGATCGGTCACCGCCAAGACGGTGGGCGTCTCCCCTTTGATCGCGGCGAGGATCTCGTCGGCCGCCTCCTTGCTCTTAATCGTCTGGGCGCGCCCGTCGACTTTCAGCAATCGTACCGGGAACTCTCCACCCGCGGTGTTGACGAATGTCCCCTGGATCGACCAGTACTCCTCGGGAACGAACGCGCGGATCGCCTCCTCGCGCTCACATATCAGACGCAACCCGACGCTCTGCACGCGCCCCGCGCTCAGGCCCCGATAGAATATTCTCCAGAGAACCGGGCTGATGAGATAGCCGAAAAGCCGGTCGAGAACCCGGCGGGCCTGCTGCGCGTTGACCTTGTTCAGATCGATGTCCCGCGGGGCGGCGACCGCCTCCTGAAGCGCCTTCTTCGTGATCTCGTTGAAGATGATGCGCTTGATCGGGACATCCGATTTTTCGAGAACCTCCCGGAGGTGCCACGCGATCGCCTCTCCCTCCCGGTCCATGTCCGTCGCGAGAAGGACGGCCGAGCTCTTCGACGCCTCGCGGCGCAGCTCGGTCATGATCTTGCTCTTCCCCTTCACCGCGACGTACGTGGGCTTGAACCCGTTCTCGATATCGATGCCGAGCTCTCGCTGGGGCAGGTCGCGGATGTGCCCGACGGAGGCTTTCACCGCGAAACCCTTGCCGAGGTATTGCTTGATGGTACGCGCTTTGGCGGGGGATTCCACGACGACGAGAACCTGATCCACGCGATGCTCCTTCCTCAATGCACCAGTCGGTCACGCCGTGTATCGGTGGGAGGGATCTCGTTCGGAAGATCGGAGACGAGACGCGAAGCGAGCTCCTTGACCTCCTCGAGTGAGACCGGGGGAATCAATTCGTAGGCGGCATTGTCGATGATGAGACCGAGCTGCACCTCGGTCACGAGGCCGAGCCGATGGAGGCCGATCAGGTATCCCTGCGCCGCCACCGAGAGGATGTGCTTCTCGAACTCGCTCAGCACCCTGTGCCCGGTCGGCGCATCGGTCGGCCGCCTCCGGTCACCGGCATCGAAGCCGAGGTCGAGCATGCAAAAGGCCTGGCGAATCTCGAAGTTCGAGTACCCCATTCTCTCGAGATCGTCCTCGATCGTGCCCGGATCCCCGAGCTCCGCCGGCTCGAGGTCCATGATGTAGTCGATGATCTGTCTTATCCGCTCGCCCATCATCGCTCAACTCGTTTCAAAAAGGGTCCCCGCGTCGGGCATTGGATGAATAAACATTATGCGGCGCTCTTTCCGCAACACTTTTTGTATTTCTTTCCGCTCCCGCAGGGGCAGGGATCGTTGCGCCCGACCCTCGGCCCGGAACGCACCGGCTGCGGCTTCGGCCCGGAATGCGCCGCCTGTCCGCCCGGAGAGGCGACCGCCGCGCCGGCCGGGGCCGCACCCGCGGCGGCGGCCGGACCCGCGCCGCCGTAAGCGGTCGCCACCTGATGGACCGCCACCCCCGAGTCGGCGCGCTTGCGCCGGTCGTCCCGCTCTTCCCAGTCGAATCGGGCGTGGAAGAGCGCCCAGAGGATCGACCGGTCGATGTCTTCGACCATCGTCGAGAACATCCCGAAGGCTTCCTGCTTGTACTCGACGAGGGGATCCTTCTGCGCGTAGGAGCGCAGGTGGATGCCCTCGCGCAGGTAGTCGAGCTCGTAGAGGTGATCCATCCACTTCTCGTCGAGGCTCTGCAGCATGATGTAGGTCATGAACTGCTTCATCACGTCGGGCGGGATCGTCGACTTCCGGATCTCGAACGCATCGACCGCCTTCTGCTTGAAGAATTCGTAGACGATCCTGACGTCGGCCGACCGGTCGGCGAACAGGTTGGCGAAG
>JBGPBA010000310.1:0-2764 GCA_041481005.1 Candidatus Krumholzibacteriia bacterium
GCCGCTTCGCGCCCGCTTCGAGGTCTCGCACGACGATCGTGTCCATCGGACACAGCGCCGCGACCGCGTCGGGAAGCTCGACGCCGTAGTCGACGATCGCGAGATTGTTCTCCATGGTGATCGCCCCTTCGGGCGCCGCCTTCACGCACTTGACGCAGGCGATGCAGCCGACCTTGCAGATGGCGCGCACCCGCGCCGCCTTGTCGTGCGAGCAGCAAAGGATATGGACGCGCCTGTTTATCGGCACGAGCCTGATGATGTTCTTGGGGCAGGCCGCCACGCACTTGTTGCACGCGGTGCACTTCATCGGGTCGATCTCGGGGAGCCCGCTCGGGAGCATCCTGATGGCGTCAAACGGGCAAACGCCGGCGCACGTTCCGAACCCCATACAGCCGTACTGGCACGCCCTGTCGCCGCCGAAGAGGATCGCCGCCGAGGTGCAGTCCTTGATCCCGTTGTAATGGAACCGCTTCGCGGTCGCCTGCTCGCTCCCGCCGCAGAGGACGAGCGCCACTTTCCGCGCGGCGCCTCCCGTGAAGCGAGATCCCATGACGGCTGCGATTTTCTTTGCGACCTCGTCCCCGCCGACGGGGCACGAATCGACGCTCGCGCGCCCTTCGGCGATTCGCCGCGCGAGCTCCGAGCAGCCGGGAAGTCCGCATCCGCCGCAGTTGGCGCCGGGCAGCGCCCCCTCGATCTCGGCCACCCTCGCGTCGGTCGAGACCGCGAAGACGCGGGCCACGAGACCGAGGATGAGGCTCGAGACAAGAGCGAGGCTCGCGAGCGCGATCAGAGCGGTCAAAACGGAAGTCATCATTCTTGGATCTTTCTGCCTTCGCCTATAACTTCACGAGCCCCGTGAAGCCCATAAACGCGAGCGAGAGAAGCCCCGCCGTTACGAGACCGATCGCCGTGCCCCGCAGAGGCACGGGCACGTCGCAGAGCTCCATACGCTCCCTGATGCCCGCGAAGATGAGCATCGCGAGCCCGAACCCGCACGCCGCGCCGAATCCGAACACGGTCGTTTCGACGAGGTTGTATTGCTTCTGGATGTTCAGGACGGCGACCCCGAGGACGGCGCAGTTGGTCGTGATGAGGGGCAGGTAGATCCCGAGCGCGCGATACAGAGCGGGGGTCTTCTTGAGGAGAATGGTTTCGACTACCTGCACGAGCGCCGCGATAACGAGGATGAAGGTAACGGTCTGAAGATACTCGAGCTTGAATGGAACGAGGATGTACCGAAACGAAAGCCAGGTAGCCGCAGATGCCATCGTCATGACGAAAATGACGGCGGCGCTCATCCCGCTCGCCGTCTTGATGCTCCGGGAGACTCCGAGGAATGGGCAGATCCCGAGGAACCTACTGAGGACGAAGTTGTTGACGAAAACCGCACTGACGATAATGAGAATGAGCTTCGCCATTACCCACCTTCACCGTCGGATTCACAGAAGCCTGGGTCGGAGGATGCCGTGCCCGCCGATATGCATAAAATCCGAAAAAAGGTATTATAATAGCTTCCCAAAGGCAATACAAGAATTGAGACCGCGCTCGCGTGGCTGGGGCTTCCGAAACGGCGCCGGCGCCGGCGGAGGCGCCACGCGTCGGGCCCTTGTAACCTATTGTCATTGCGCAAACAATCGCCGCTGCGCAATCGCCTTGACACGGTCTGTGTCGGCCCATAGACTGACTGACTAGTCATTCACATGCGATGGAGCGGGGAGCCGGAGCCGCGCTCGAATAAGGCTCTGGGACGGACTCAGACCGTGGGGAGGAAAAGGTGAGACGGATAGCGGCCGGCGTGATCGCGCTTATCCTCTGCGCGCAGCCGACGGGCGCCCTGGGCGGAGATTTCGCCCGTTCGTTCAGGATCGGGGTCCGGGGCGGGATGGCGCGCGCGCTGAATGGCGGCTGGAGCGCCGCGCAGGGCATGCGCGGGGCGACGAAGATCGGACCGGCCTTCGAGGTCGCGGTCGAGAAATGGATCGGCGGGCATTACCGCTGCGAGGCGGCGGCAATGCTCGCCTGGATGGATTTCAAAACGGGAGCCTTCCCGGTCGGCGCGGCCGGCCCGTCATTCACGACGAGCGCCCTCGTGTTCGGCAACTGCTACCATTTCACCGACGCGCGCCTTCGACCTTTCGTCGCCGCGGGCGCGGGAATCTACTTCTGGGAAATCAATAAGGACAGGCCGCTCGGCGGGGTCCTTCGAACCGGGGGTACCGGGTTTCGGAAGATGAGCTACGGGCTGAACGCCGGCGGAGGGCTCGAATGGGCCGCCGCGGCACATCTCGCGATAATCCTGGAGGCGAGGTACCATTACATATTGGCCGAAGACAGGTTTCTATTCGGTGACGCATTCACCGAACAAGGGGTGCTCACGCTCGGGCTCGGGGCATCCTACGCCTTCTTTTCCCATGCCGAGCCGCGAAAGGAAGATCGATGATGACGCGAAGGTGGCACGCCTTGCTTCTTTTCGCCGGAATGACACTCGGCTTCGGGATCGGTCCGCTCGCGGCTCCTATGCCCGCTTCGGCCCCCGCCGACACGATCTCCCTCTCGCTCGAGGAGAGCGTGAAGCTCGCGCTCGCAAACAACAAGGACCTCAAGGTAATGGAGGAGAAAGTGCGCGAGGCGCGAAGCCGGGTCGACGAGGCGGGGACATCATTCCTTCCGAAGCTCACGGCTGGCGCGAGCTACACGAGACTGGACGTGGCGCCCTTTCTTCCGACCTCACGCTTCAGCACCCTTTTCGGGAGCTTCGCGC
>JBGPBA010000311.1:0-2764 GCA_041481005.1 Candidatus Krumholzibacteriia bacterium
CGCCCTCATTCATTTCATGGTAGTGTAGCTGATCTTCCCGCCGAGCAAGTCCTCGAGGTACGTCGGATACTTCATCCTCTTTCCGATCGTCACCGCGTCATTGAGGGAGTAGCCCCGGTGCCTTACGAGGTAGGCCGCCCACATGTATGACGCCCGCCCGCCGCTGAGACAGTGAATGAAGGCTTTGCCCGTGTGGTTCTTGAGGACGATGGAGAGGGTGTCGACCGCCTGGGGGCGGTACGACCCCTTCTCGCCGAGAGGGATGGAGGCGTACGCCATTCCGAGCTGCTTCGCCACGCCCTCCTAATTGAAAGCCATATCCGCGAATTCCTTGTTCTCCTTTTCGGAGCGAAGATTGACGATCGTCGTCACGCCCTGAGCCTTCAGCCACTGGAGCGTCTCGAGGTTCGGCTGGCCTCCGAGATAGAAGTTGGTCGATCGGAAAAGGTCCTTCTTGCCCTCGACCTTGTAGACGCTGTCGATCGACGCCTCATTCAAATTGACTTCCGCGGCGAGAACGGCCGTCGGATAGAGCGCGGCGCACGCGAGACAGCACAGCGCGACAAAACGGAGCCTCTCTCTCATCGAGCACCTCCAAGGCGACGCGGCTAACAAACGCTCCCCCGCTCCGAGCGAAGAACGAGCCGGGCACCCAGGGTATCCTCCAACACTGAAGGTCTTCTTACCCCCACGAAGGTCGACCTTATTAGGAGGCGGCGCCCGGCCCGACAATATCGAGACGGGGGTATCCGAGTTTCCTCTATGTCACGGACGCCGAGGCGATGCTCACCTCAGCGTTCCGCCGATCTCGCTTTCGAGCGCGAACCGCGGCTCAATATCGACGGGGATATCCTTGAGCCCGTCGAGGAGCGGCTTCACTTCGGGATCCATCGCGCCATACTTGGCGATGAACGCCTTGGCGCCGGCGTAGTCGCCTCGCGCCTCGATCATCAAAATGTCATGGGAGAGTGATTTGACGGCATCCCTGATCTTCTTCATGTCAACGGACCAGAGCCCGCTCGCGGGATCCCTGACGTAAGCGCCTTTTTCCTTCAAGTAATTGAAGATAACCATGACGGCCTTCCCGTGAGCATCGTCGACACCGAACCTCGCCGCGCGGAAGAATCCGGCGAGGTAGGTCGCCGCCGTCTGCTTTACGAGCGCTTCAGGAAAGAACCCTTCGCCCACAAGATAATAGATATTGTACTCGCCGACAATGTCGGCTTTTGCCTCTTCCATGCCGGAGTACGTTTCCCGCAGGGCCTTGTTCACCGTGGTCTGGGTCCCGTCGGGAAGCTTGATGAAGCCGGGACCGAGCCCGTGCGAAAACTCGTGTAGGATAGTCTCGTTGAAATAGGCGTCGAAGGTGACGTCGGGCATGAGCTCGGGCGCGATCGTCTTCGCCGCGATGGGCAAGAGGATCTTTTCGAACTTGGCCTGGCACATGTTCCGGAGCATGACCTTCTTGCTCCCCTTCGCCTGGCGCACGCGCTCGTCGTTCGGCAGGTTGAAGGCGAGCGTCTGCACCCCGGCCTTTCCGTCGCCCGCCGAGAATATCTCATCGACGACGACGAGCGGGGTCTCCGAGCCGCGCGAGGTGTTCTTGTACTGCTCCTCGAGGGGCAGGTTCTTCTCCATCTTGCCGAGATAGCCCTTGAGACCCTCGAGCTTCTTGCTCTCCTCGGGATCGCGCACGCAGAGGAACGCCTCGAATGAGGCCTTGTAGTTGAAGAGCCCGTCCTCGTAAACCTCGTACGGACCGATCGTCACGTCGATCACGTTGTCGGCGACGTCCATCCACGCCATGTCGCTGTCGTAGTAATCATTGGAGAGAAACGCCTTGGCCCTCAGGCGCAGGAACGTCGCGAGCGACTCGTTGCCGATGCCGTCGGCCGCCTCGTTGAGGAGCACGGCCGCCTTCGTGAGGAGCATCTTGTACTCTTCGGGATAGGGGATGGCGACAAGCCCTTTGTCCTTCGTGCGGCGGATCACGGTGAAGCTGCTCTCGAAGGCGTCTTTGGCCTGCGGATGGTTGACAACCCAGTTCTCGAACTCCGATTTCGTCATGTCTTCCGGGTAGAAATTGGCGCCGGGGGGCTTGGGCTCCTTGACGAGGACGGGCGCGTCGGCGTCGAGCCGGTCCCACGGTCCGAAGTTCCGCCAGAAGAACCTGAGGAGGTCGGGGTTGCCGCGGCGGCCGAGCTCCTCGCGGAGCTCGTCGTTGCGCGCCCAGACCTGCGTCAGGAAAAGCTCGTCCATGATCTTGCAGGCGCCGTAGATCTTCGCGAGGGCGGGCTTGTCCTTCTCCCCGATGACCTGCCAGGGAACGGCGATGTCGTACGGGGCGTACTGCTTGAGGCCCGCGCTCACGTCGACCGGTTCGATCGTCATCTTCTCCTTCTTCGCGCATCCGAACGTTGCCGCGAATGCGACGAGCGCGACCGTGCACACCAGAAACCATCGAGCCATGCTGCTTCTCCTTCCTATGCGCGCGGCGCCGTGTGGCGCAGTTCACTCAAGCGTCGAGGAGGCTCCGCACCTCCCGCGCGAGCTCCTCCATCGAATACGGCTTCTGAATGAAGCGGGTGCGCTTCTCCTCGCCGACGAACTCGCCGAAGTACTCCCTGCTGTAACCGCTCGTGAGGAGGACCGGAACGCCGGGCCGGAGCGTGCGCATCGTATCGAGCACCTCTTTGCCGCCCGCCCCGGGCAGGATCATGTCGAGAATGACGAGATCGATGTCCTCTATCCGCTCCCTGAACGC
>JBGPBA010000312.1:0-2762 GCA_041481005.1 Candidatus Krumholzibacteriia bacterium
GCGAGCCTTCCCTCCCGCGCCCGAGCCGGAAATCGTAGCCGACGACGAGATGCCTCATCCCGAGCCGGCCGGCGAGCTCGCGCTCGATGAACGCCCGGTAGTCGGTCCCGGCGACCTCCGGCGTGAAGCTCTCGACGATCACGACGTCGACCCCGAGCCCCTCGAGGACGTGGAGCTTCTCGTCGAGCGTCGTGAGGATCGGGGGAACCATTTCGGGATGCGTGACGGCGAGGGGGTGATTCTCGAAGGTGAGAACGATCGATTGCCTGAGGCGCTCTCGCGCCTTGATCTCGGCGAGCTCTCCGATGACCGCCGTGTGCCCGCGGTGGACGCCGTCGAAGACGCCGATCGTGACCGCGGTGTCTTCGAACACGCCCCCTGTGGCTTTCGCCGGTCTTCCGGAGATGACGAGCATGGCCGCGCGGGGAGACCCCCTACGTCACTGCCTCTCTAAAGACGCGCCTGAGCTGGAGGAACCCGGCGGCCCCGACCTCGGCGATGGCACCGAGCGAGCCGTCCGAGCGCTCGAGCCGGACGAGGTCACCCGCCGGGGGCAGCGCGCCCTTCGTCCACCCGGGCACCCGCGGCGCGATGCCCTGCGAAAGCCCGCGCGACTGCTCGTCGGAGAGCTTGACCGCGGGAAAATGCCGAAGCGCCTCGCCGAGCGAAAACCCGGGCGGATCCCCCTCGAGGAGCGTCTCGAACGCGTCGTCGGCAAGGGCCGCGTCCAGATCGAAGTGCCCGATCCGCGTCCTGACGAGCGAGCCGAGGTGCGCGGGAACGCCGAGCGCCTCGCCGACCTCCTCCGCGAGGACGCGCAGATAGAGCCCCCGGGAACAGAACACCTCGATCGAGATGAATGGGAGCCTGCATTCGACGAGCGTGATCTCGTACGTCTCGATCTCCCGCGGGCTCCGATCGATGCTCTCGCCCCTGCGGGCGAGGAGGTAGAGCGGCGTTCCGCGGTGCTTGAGCGCAGAGTACATGGGCGGCGTCTGGAGCCGCTTCCCGACGAAGCGCGGGAGGACGGCGCGGACCGCCTGTTCGGTCACGTGCTCCCACGATCCGGTCCGCAGCACCGCGCCCGTCTCGTCCTGGGTATCGGTCGCCTCGCCGAGCTTGATCTCGGCCGCGTACCGTTTCGGGAGATCCATGAGGTAGTTCGAGAGCTTCGTCGCCTCGCCCGTGAGGATCAGGATGAGTCCGCGCGCCTCCGGATCGAGGCTCCCCGCGTGCCCGATCTTGTCGCACGGGATGATGCGCTTGAAGCGTCTGATGCAGTCGTACGTCGAGATCCCCCGGGACTTGCTGACCGGGATCACCCGATGATTAATCCTTCCGCAGGTGGGACGATTCTGCTTCATCGCGCCGCCCCCGGCCCGATCGCGAGCATCTCCTCGAAGCCGGCGAGGATAGCGGACTTTGCCGCGGCGAGGTCTCCTGCGATCGTGAGGCCGGCTGCGTTGCGGTGCCCGCCGCCCCCGAAGCGCTCGGCGAGCGCGGCGACGTTGTAGCCGTTTCGGGAACGGAGGCTCACGCGGATCTCGCCCGGCGCGACCTCCCTGAAAAGGGCGCCGAGCGCCACGTCGTCGATCGACGTCGCGTAATCGACGAACCCTTCGGTATCGGACATCGAGGCCCCCGACTGGGCGACCATATCCAGCGAAATCTGTATCAGGGCGATCCGGCCGCCGTCGTGCACCTCGATCGAGTCGAGGGCGCGGCTCAGGAGCTTCAGCGTGTTGAACTTTTTCACGTAGATGAACTCGTGCGCGAGCTGATACGGCCGCGCGCCGAGCTCGACGAAGCGCGCCGCCATGCCGAGCGCCTCGGCGTTCGTGTTCTGGAAGCGGAAGCCGCCCGTATCCATGAGGACGCCGAGGTAGAGGTAATCGGCGACCTCGGGGGTGATGCTCGCGGGGGCGACCGCCGCGAGGAAGCGATATACGATAATGGATGTCGCGCTCGCCGTGTCGTCGACGATGTTGATCCCGCCGTAGCGCTCGTTCGTCGGATGGTGGTCGATGTTGACGACGGGACGCCCGTCGTTCATCCGGACAAGGTCGTCCGTGCGAGCGGTGGTCGGCGAATCGAGCGCAAAGACCATCTCGGGGTGAAGCTTCGGCAACGACTCCTCGCCGACGAACAGGCGCGCGAGCGGAAGCGCCCGGTAGATGTCGGCGATGTCCCCCGGGGTGTAGCAGGCGACCTCTTTGCCCGTGTCGACGAGGAAATGGGCCAGCGCGAGCATCGAGCCGATGCAGTCGCCGTCCGGGTCGACGTGCCCGAGGAGCAGGAATCGCCGGTGGCGCGCGACGAGGGCGGCCACCTCGTTGAATTCTTTCGCGAACGACTCCTTATTCATCCTGCGGTTCCTTCTCCCGCGTCTCGTCCTCGCGCCTGATCTGCTCGAGGAGCTCTTCAATCTTCATCGCCCGGTCGAGCGACTGGTCGTAGATGAACACGAGCTCGGGGATGACGCGCAGCCGCAGGTGCTTCTTGATCTCGGCGCGAATGTAGCTCCGCGAGCTGTTGAGGCCTTTCTGGACGGCGGCGACGTCGCGGCCGCTTCCCTCGACGACGTTGTAGAGGATCTTCGCGACGGAGTAGTCGTTCGACGCCTCGACCCCCGTGATCGAAACGCCCGACACCCGCGGATCCTTGACGCGGCGGAGCAGGATCTCGGCGATGAGCGCCTTGATCGCGTCCTCATTGCGCGCCTTTTGTTTCTCGTTCATCCTGATACCTCCGTGGTCAGTAGA
>JBGPBA010000313.1:0-2757 GCA_041481005.1 Candidatus Krumholzibacteriia bacterium
ATCGTTTTCGCGACCTCGCGCGCGAGGCGCATGAGGGAGATGCGCGCCTCGGCGAGATTGCCGATGAGCTTGAGGACCTCGCGGAATCGCGTGTTCGCCTCGTCCGCCCAGATGCTGCTCTCCATGGCGACGACGTACGGCGACTTGTCGTCGAACTTGACCTTGACCTTCGGGATCGACACGCCCATGACCCGCCGCTCCGAGTACTTGATGTCGGCATGGACGTGCATGCCGAGCGCCAGCAGGCTCAGGTCGCGGCGCCCCATGCGGAGCATCGCCTGATCGAGCGCCGTGAAGGCCGCGGCGAGCTTCTTTTCGACGTCCTCCTGCGCCGCGACGGTGCGGTCGATGAGCCCCATGAGCTCGACGATGAGGATCTTCCGCTTCTGGTCGAGGAGCTCCCACCCCTCGCGCGCGAAGCCGAGATCGCGTTTGACCCGAATGAGGTTCGTCTTGGTCGGGGCTAGTTCATATTTCGCCACGGCCGCTCAACCTTGCTTCCCGTAGTACGTCTCGATCTCCTCCTCGGAGAGGCGGTGCAGCTCTTCCTTGGGCAGGTGCGATATTATCTTCCACCCGATGTCGAGCGTCTGCTCGAAGCTCCGGTCCTCGTATTCGCCCTGGCTCAGGAACTCGCGCTCGAACCGATTCCCGAACTCGAGGTAGACCTTGTCGAGCGGCGTGAGCTCCTCCTCGCCGATCACCGCGGCGAGCGACCGGACGTCCTTCACGCGCGCGTAGGCGGCGAAGAGCTGGCTCGCGACGTGGGCGTGATCGGCCCGTGTCATTCCGACGCCGATGCCGTCCTTCATAAGGCGCGACAGCGAGGGCAGCCCGGCGATCGGCGGGTAAATGTTCCGATGCTCGAGCTCGCGCTCGAGAACGATCTGCCCCTCAGTGATGTAGCCCGAGAGGTCCGGCACCGGGTGCGAGATGTCGTCGTTGGGCATCGTGAGAATGGGCATCTGCGTGATCGAGCCCTCGAACCCCTTGAGCATCCCCGCGCGCTCGTAGATGCTCGAAAGGTCGGAGTAGAGGTAGCCGGGATACCCTTTGCGGCTCGGGATCTCCTCGCGGACCGTCGAGATTTCGCGGAGCGATTCGCAGTAGTTCGACATGTCGGTGAGAATGACGAGCACGTGCATGTTCATCGAGAAGGCGAGGAATTCGGCCGCGGTCAGGGCGACGCGCGGCGTCACGATGCGCTCGACCGATGGATCGTCGGCGAGGTTCAAGATGAAGACGACCTTGCCGAGCACGCCCGATTGCTCGAAGTCGCTCACGAAGTAGCGCGCCACGTCGTGCTTGATCCCCATCGCGGCGAAGACGATGGCGAAGGAGACCTCTTCCCCGACGATCTTCGCCTGCCGCGTAATCTGGGCGACGAGCTTGTTGTGCGGGAGGCCCGTGCCGGAGAAGATCGGGAGCTTCTGTCCGCGCACGAGCGCGTTCATCCCGTCGATCGCTGAAACGCCCGTCTGGATGCACTTGCGAGGGTAGAGTCGGGCGGTCGGGTTGATCGGAATACCGTTGACGTCCATGACCTGCTCGACCATGGGCGGCGGGCCGCCGTCGATCGGCTCGCCGAGCCCGTTGAACACGCGGCCGAGAATCTCGCTCCCGACGCCGAACATGAGCGGCGCGCCGCGGAAGCGCACCCGGGTATCCGGGATCGAGAGGCCCGAAGTTCCCTCGAAGACCTGAATGACGGCGGCGCCTTCGCTCGACTCGAGCACCGTGCCGAGACGCACGTGCCCCTTCCCGTCGACGATCTCGGCGAGCTCGTTGAAGCCGACGTTGTGGATCCCCTTGATGATGACGAGGGGGCCGGCCACCTGGCTGATTCCGATGTACTCTCTTCCCTCCGCGAGCTTCTGTTCCATTATGCCATCACCGTTTCTTATTCAAACATCCGGGCCACTTGGTTCATGGACTTCTCGAGCTTGTCCCGTATCTCATCGAGCTTCTCGATCTCGTCGTTCGGGACCGAGAGCTTCATTCTATTGATGTCCGAATGCACTTCGAGCCCCTTGAGCTGCTGGATGTTCGCCCCCTTCTTGATGTTTTCGAGCCCGAGCTTGTAGAAATCGAGTATGAGCCGGAGCATCTTCACCTGTTTCTCGGGCGAGCAGAACATGTCGACTTTGTCGTAGCTGTTCTGCTGGAGGAACGCGTTCTTGAACATCTCGCACGTCTCGAGAATGAGGCGCTGCGTGTCGGGGAGAACGTCGGGGCCGACGAGCTTGACGATTTGCTGGAGCTTTCCCTCCTGCTGGAGGAGATCCATGATTCGCCGCCTGAGCTCCATCCACTCGCCGTTCGACCGCTCCTGCCACCAGTCCGCGATCTCGTCGACGTACTCGCTGTAGCTGTCGAGCCACGATATCGCGGGATAGTGGCGCGCGTTGGCGAGCTGCCGGTCGAGCGCCCAGAGGCAGCGGACGAACCGCTTCGTGTGCTGCGTCACCGGCTCCGAGAAATCGCCCCCCGGCGGCGACACCGCTCCGGCGATGCTGATCGAACCTTCCGCCCCGGCGAGCGTCCGCACCATTCCGGCGCGCTCGTAGAACTCGGCGAGCCGCGTCGGCAGGTACGCGGGAAAGCCCTCGTCCGCCGGCATTTCCTCCATCCGGCCGGAGAGCTCGCGGAGCGCCTCAGCCCACCGCGAGGTCGAATCGGCCATGATGGCCACGTGGTAACCTTGATCGCGGTAGTACTCGGCGATCGTGATTCCCGTGTAGATCGAGGCCTCGCGGG
>JBGPBA010000314.1:0-2756 GCA_041481005.1 Candidatus Krumholzibacteriia bacterium
CCCCGCCCGCCGCGGAGCCCGCCGGGGCGCCATTCGTTTCGCAGTTGAGCATGGCGGCGAGCCTGATCGCCATGAGCTCCTTTCCCGAGCCCTCGGGCCCCGCGAAAAGGAGTGACGGCGGCAGCCGCCCCGTGCTCACGAGGCTCGCGAGCAGCGGGCCGACCCGTGTCTGGGCCTTCGCGATCACCGCCGACGCCGCCAGGATGTCGATATTCATCACCCGCTCGCTCGCCGGCTCCCCGACCCGGGCCGGCGCGCCGGTCGGCCCGAGCCCGCCGGCTGCCTTATCGTCTGAGCCACTCCGTCGGGTCGAGCGGCTTCTTCGATTTTCTGATTTCGAAATGGAACGAGTTCCCCGCCGATTCCGACCCCTCCACCTCGGCGATAACGTCCCCCCCCGAGACCATGGAACCCAGTTTCACGAACATCTTCGACGTGTGGGCGTAGAGCGTGTAGTAGCCCTGCCCATGCGCGATGATGATGCAGTTCCCGAATCCGGGCAGAAGGCTCGCGTACTCCACCTTCCCTTTCGCCACCGCGCGCACGGGAGAGCCGGCCCGCGCGTCGATGTCGATCCCGGGATTGAATGTCACCGTCTTGAACTCGGGGTTCCGCGATTCGCCGAAGCCCCGGACGAGCCGCCCCTCGACCGGCGCGAGCATCCTCCCCCTGAGAGCCTGGAAATCGCGCTCGGCGTTCGCTTCCCACGCGGCGGCGGGCACCGCCGCGCGCTGGCTCTCGAGGTTGCCGATGATCGACTGGAGATCGCGCTCGGCCTTCGCGAGCGCCTCGATCCGCCGCTGGAACTTGCTTTTGCTCGCCTTGAGCCCGGCGAGCGAGCGCTGGCGCTTGCGCTCGTTGTCGGCGAGGCGCGCGAGCTCGTGTTCCTTTTCCTGCCGCGCCGAGGTCACCTCCTGCAGCTTCTCGGTGAGCTCGGCCTCCTGGGTGGCGATGACGGTCTTGCGCTTGCGAACCTCCTCGACGAGGTTCGCGTCCTGCGCCGCGATCGCCGAGATGAACTTGTAGCGCTGGAGCAGATCGGCGAAATCGTTCGCCTGGAGGAGCTCCTGCCACGCGAATTGGGACCCGTCCTTGTACATCTCCCGGAGCCTCTTCGAAAGGATTGAGAGCCGCCGGTCGTACATCCGCTCGCTCGTCTCGAGATCGCTTCTGAGCCCCGTGACGCGATCCTCGAGCATTCCCTCCTTCTCGGAGAGCCCCGTGAGAAGCCGTTTGGTGAGCCGCTCCTCGTTCTGAAGCTTATCGAGGTAGCCCGTGATGCTCTGCTCCTGCTTCTCGACCTCCTCGATCTTTTTTCGCTCGGCGACGATCTCTTCGCGGAGCTTCTGGAGCTCCGCGTCTTTCTGCTTAAGCCGCTCCTCGAGCGGCTGCCTCTCCTGGGCGCGAGCGGGGCGCGGGCCGGGCGCGGCGACGATGCCGGCCGCGAGGCAGGCGGCCGCGGCGACGATGAGGATCGATTCCTTCCGCGACCGTGTGCTTTTCTTTTTCTCGAATGGCAGCGACATATCGGGAGTCCCGCGAACCGGAGTATCAGATCTTGAGAAAACGACGCATCGCGCCCAGGCTCCCGAACGCGCCGAGGAGAGCGCAGAAGACGACGAAGACGGCGATCCCGCTCGCGTGGAGGAAGAGAATGCCCGGGAGGTACCGCTTCGCGAAGGTGAAAATCACCCCGAGAAGGCCCACGGCGAGGAGCGAGGCCACCGCCCCCTGGAGCGCCCCCTCGATGAGGAACGGGATCTGGATGTACGCGTTCGTGGCGCCGACGAGCTTCGCCACTTCGATCGTCTTCTGCCTCGTGACGACCGTGAGCCGGACCGTATTGGCGATGACGAATATGACCGAGAGGAAAATGATGGCTCCGATGATGAGGTCGGTGACGTAGAAGCCCTTCACGAGCTTCTCCCCGCGCTCGAGCCATCGCTCCCCGTAGCGGACCTCCTCGACGCCGGGCCACGCCTCAACCTGGCGCGCCATCTGTTCGAGGAGATCGGTCCTGATGTAATCGGATTTTACTTTGACGCGGAATGCGTCGGGGAGCGGATTCGCGTCGAGCGCTTCGAGCATGTCCTTGTTCCGTCCGAGCGACTGCCGGAACGAAACGAGCGCCTCCTCCCGCGATACGAAGACGACCTCGTCGACCCCCTTCAACGCGAGGAGCCGGTACTGGATCTCCTTCTCCGTCGGCTTGTCCGCCCCGTCCTTGAGGTACACGTAGACCCTGAGCTCCTCGCTCGCCTTGCCGATGACGCCCGACACGTTGATCGTGACGAGGAGAAACACGCCGAGGATGAGGAGGCTCAAGCCCATGATGACGGTCGACATGATGTTGGATCCGCGGCGGCGGTTCATCATCGTGAGCGATTCCTCGAGGACGTACCGGAGCTGATTGACATTCATCGATTGTCGCCTTCCTCTTCCCCCTCGATGTCGTGCTCGGTGAGCCGCTCGGCCTCTTCGCTCACCTTCGATTCGGAGAGGCGCTCGCGGAGGTCGCCGACGTAGATCATGTCGCTGTCCTTGGCGACACGGCCGTGCTCGAGATAGATGATGCGCTGGCCGAAGCTCTTCACGAGGTCGAAGTCGTGTGTCGCAATGAGGACGGCGGTCCCCCCTGCGTTGATCTTGAAGAGGAGCTCGAGGATGCTCTTCTTGACGACCGGATCGAGGTTGCCGGTCGGCTCGTCGGCCAGCAGGATCGACGGCCTGTTCGCGACCGCGCGCGCGATGGCGAC
>JBGPBA010000315.1:0-2754 GCA_041481005.1 Candidatus Krumholzibacteriia bacterium
CGAATCGATCGCGCCGGGCTTGGCGCGGGCGAGCGCGAGAAGGTTTCCCTCGAGCTTCCCGTCGACGAGCTTGATGGCGCCGCCGGAAGTGCCGAGCCTTCCCGATTCGATCTGGATCAGGTCGGCGACGACCTTGATGAGATCCCTGAAGAGGGCGGCCGAGACGGCTCCACTCGCTTCGAGGTTCGCGTCCTCGCCGGTTTTCACAATCAGGGCGACGCGGCGACGCGCGAGCACCTTCTCGCTGAAATCCCCGGGGATGACGAGCGTCCGGACCGCCTTCTCCCCCGCTTTCAGGCTGTCGATGATCTGGAGCGGCTCCTTCCGAAGCTCGGCGACGAGCGCCCGCGAGACGAAGCCGGTGTCGGCGTTCTCGATCATGAGCCCCGCCTTCTCCTGGCCGCCGCCTCCGCCCTTGAAGGTGAGACCGAAGAAAACCATGAACACGATCGGCATGACGAAGATCCAGAGGATGACGCTGCGCTCTTTCAGCGTGAGCCTGAAATCGGCCGCCGCGATGAGGGCGATCTCCCTGAGCGAGGTCGAGTACCGCACCCGCTATCTACCTCCCCTTGAGCTTGGCGCCGAGGAGCGCCGCCCCGGCCGCCGTCGTCGCGGCGCCGACGCCAAAAGTGTACGCGAGATACCGCGCGATCCCGCCAAAGCCCTCTCCCCGGATCGCGATCGCCTTGAACCCGTCGATGACCCAGAAGGCGGGCGACGCCCGGGCGAAGCGCTGCATGGTCGCGCCCATGGACTCGTACGGAACCATGGCGCCCCCGACGATGCAGATGACGATGATGATGACGGGGAGAACGGCGTCCGCGGCCCGATCCGACTTGATGGCGCCGAACACGAGCGCCATGATGCCGATGCACATGAGGATCGATCCGATGAGGTGAACGAAGAGCGGCGCGGGGCTCCCCCATTTGATACCGAAGCCGAAGGCCCCGACCGCGAGCAGGAGAACGCACGAAACGAAGGTGATGGCGAACGCCGAGAGCATCTTCCCGACGAGCACGGTCCACGGGCCGAGTGGACTCATGAAGATGCGTTCGAGGGTGCCCGCGCGGCGTTCCCGCAGAATGTCGCGCATCGTGATCTCGCCGATGAAGAGAAGCCCGATCATGAGGCTCCCCGGCATGATGAACGCGAAGATGTTGAATTTCGGCGCGGGCCGCTTGGCCGGCTCCGCGGACACGGTCTCTGACGTCATCGAGATGAGCGTATCGCTCAGGTACGGCCTGATGAGGGCGATCCGCGACCGCGCGCTTTCGAGAATCACGGCGAGCTCGCTCCCGCCCGGCCACTGACCGGCATTGAACATCGTGCGGAGGCTGTCGATGGGCGCCCCGAAAATCCGGACCGCGTCGTCCATGATGACGGCCATCGTGCCCGTGAGCTCCTCGGCGACGATCGGAAGAAAGGTCTCAGCCGGATTCTTGAGGAGGATGATCTCCGCGCCGCGCCGGTCGAGCAGCTTCGACGTGAACCCCTCCGGTATCTCGATGAGGGCGGACGCCTTGCCCTTCTCCATGAGGTCGCGGCCTCGCGCCGGCTCGACCTCGACGAGGTCGATCATCTCGGCGAGCTTCCCCTGCTTCATCCCTTGCTTGAAGAAGTTCGACGCCAGGTTCTTGTCCCGGTCGACGAGGAGGACCTTGATGCGGGGGAGCTTCACCTCCCCCTGTCTCCCGAACACGATACCGACGATGAGGGTGAGCACGATTGGGATGGCGATGTAGCACAGCAGCGTCACGGGACTTCGCAGCCGTCGCTTCATGTCCTTGCCGACGATGAGGAGTACGTGCCGTGTCGACATGGTCCCCTAGTCCCTGAGCTCACGCCCCGTGAGCTTGATGAAGACGCCTTCGAGGCTCGGCTCCTTGATCGAAACGTCCTCGACGCGGATCCCCGCCGAGAAGATCCGCGTGAGCATGGCGCCGAGCTCGGACTGACCCGGCACCTGCACGCGGAGCGTGTTGTCTTCGAGATGCTCGACCTTCGTCCCCGCCAGGAGCGGGCCCATTCGCTCCCTCGTGAATCCGCCCCTGATCGTGACGAGGTTGCCTTCGCCGGCAAGCTTCTCGAGCTCCGCGAGCGTTCCCTGGGCGAGGATCTTCCCCTGGTCGACGATCGCAATGCGGTCGCAGAGCTTCTCGGCCTCCTCGAGATAATGAGTCGTATAGATCGCCGTCATGCCTCCCGAGACGCCGTCTCTGACGATGTCGAGGATGTTGATCCGCGCCTGCGGGTCGATGCCGAGGGTCGGCTCGTCGAGGAGAATGACGCGCGGCTTGTGGATGAGCCCCGCGCTCAGGTTGAGGCGGCGCTTCATCCCCCCCGAGTACTCCCGCACGGGGTCGTCCGCGCGCTCGGTCAAGCCGACGAGCCCGAGCACGCGCTCGGCGTCGGCGCGGAGCCCGCGCCCCGAAAGCCCGTAGAGGCCGCCCCAGAAGTGGAGATTCTCCCGTCCCGTGAGCTCGTCGTACAGCGCGATGTCCTGGGGCACGACCCCGAGCATCGCGCGCACGCGGCGGCCGTCTTTGCGGATGTCGAGCCCGCCGACGCGCACCGTCCCCGAGTCGGGGTTGAGGAGCCCCGCGATGATCGAGATCGTCGTCGTCTTGCCCGCGCCGTTCGGGCCGAGGAGCCCGAATATCGCCCCCTCGGCGACGCCGAAGCTCAGCCCGGCGAGCGCCTGGGTATCTCCGTACGATTTGAATAGCTCATGGATCTCTATCATTCGATTCC
>JBGPBA010000316.1:0-2751 GCA_041481005.1 Candidatus Krumholzibacteriia bacterium
AGAGGCGCTCGACGCTCGTCGGGTTGGTGGGATCGATGGCGCGCGTTTCGGCGGCCGCCGTGAAGCCGAGCTTCCGGTAGAGCGCGTGGCCCGCCGTGAGAAGGACGTCCGACCACAGCACCATTCTCCTGAATCCGCGAGCGATAGCCCAGCCCTCGGCGGTCTTCACGAGCCTCGAGCCCCAGCCCTTCCTCCGATACGAGCGCGCCAGATAGAGCCGCTTGAGCTCGCAGGTCTCGGCGTCTTTCGGCGCGACCCCGACGCAGCCCGCGACCGCCGCCGCGTCCTCGAGCACCCAGAACTCGCCTCCCGCGTCGCGGTACGTCGCGTCGACGTCGGCGAGGTCGGCGTCGAAATGCTCGAAGTCCATGGCATAGTTGAGGTCGTCGTAGACCGATTTGATGACGCTGATGACGCCGGGGCGGTCTTCAGGGAGGTACGGGCGGATGCGCGGCTCAGTCACGGTCGGCCCCGCCGTATTTATTGGTAATGGGGAGCCGCCGGTCGCGGCCGAAGGCCTTCGGCGTGATCTTGATCCCCGGGGCGCCCTGGCGCCTCTTGTACTCGCTCGTGTCGATCATGTGGAGCGTGCGCTTGACGATCGCCCGAGGGAGCCCGGCCGCGACGATCTCGTCGAACGCCATGTCGCGCTCGACGTAGAGCTCGATGATGCGATCCAGAATCGAATAGGGCGGAAGCGTGTCCTCGTCGAACTGGTTCGGGCGAAGCTCGGCCGTCGGCCGGCGGCGGATGATCGAAGCCGGGATGACGGCCCGGCCGGCGAGCCGGTTCCGGTAGCTCGAGAGCCGATAGACGAGCGTTTTCGGCACGTCCTTGATGACGTCGAACCCGCCCGCCATGTCGCCGTACAGGGTGCAGTAGCCGACCGCGAGCTCGCTCTTATTCCCGGTCGTGAGAACGAGCCAGCCGAACTTGTTCGAGAGCGCCATGAGCATGTTTCCCCGGATGCGCGCCTGAATGTTTTCCTCGGTGACGTCCATCGCGCGGCCGCGGAAGGCGCCGCGGAGCGAGTCGAGATACGACCGATAGAGCGCGTCGATCGGAATGTCGATCGCCCGGATGCCGAGGTTCTTGCAGACAGCCAGCGCGTCGCGGTGAGTCGCGGGGGAGGTATACGCCGAGGGCATCGTGACCCCGGTGACGCGGTCGCGCCCGAGGGCGTCAATGGCGACGGCCGCCACGAGCGCCGAGTCGATGCCTCCGCTCATGCCGAGGACGACGCCCTTGAAGCCGTTCTTGTCGACGTAATCCTTCGTGCCGAGCACGAGCGCCCGATAGATCTCCTCGACCGGCTTGAGGTGCGGGCCGCGGCTCTTTCGGAGCGCCGGGCGTCGGCCGGGCGAAGGAAGCGCGGCCAGATCGACGATCTCCACGCGGCGGCATGCTCCACGAAGCGCCCTTCCGTAGCGCTCGTACTCGGGGCCTGCGGCGCCCGCGGCGCCGGCCGGGATGTCGGCGATGATGAGGTCCTCCTCGAACGGTCTTCCGCGCGCGATTGTCTCCCCCGCGGGGGAGGCGATGACGCTCGTGCCGTCGAAGACGAGCTCGTCCTGGCCGCCGACGAGGTTCAGGTAGCAGAGATAGCAGCAGTTCTCGCGGGCGCGCCTCTGCATGAGCTTCTCGCGCTCGCGCCCCTTGCCGTGGTGGTACGGGGAGGCGGATATGTTAATGATAATGCGGGTCCCGCCGAGGCGGACCTGCGCCCCGGTCGGCCCGTCATCGACCCAAACGTCCTCGCAGATGTTCACGCCGATGGCGGCCGTGCCGAACCGCACGACGAGGGCCTCCTCGCCCGGCTCGAAGTAGCGCTTCTCATCGAAGACGCCGTAGTTGGGGAGATTGATTTTCCGGTACGAGGCGGCTACCTTGCCGCGATAAAGAAAATGGGCCGAATTATGCGGGCGGCCGCCGGGCCTCGACGGAGGCTCGGGCGCTCCGACGAGCACGGCGATTCCCCGCGCCTCGGCGGCGAGAGCGCGAAGGGCGGCGTCGCAATCGGCGAGGAACCGGGGCTTCAGCAGAAGATCCTCGGGCGGGTATCCGCTCAGCATGAGCTCGGGGAACGCGACCACCTGCGCTCCGCGCTTCTTCGCCTCCCGAGTCCACCGGCGGACCTTGGCGGCGTTGCCGGCGAGGTCGCCGACGGTCGGGTTGACCTGGGCGAGGGCGATTCTCAGAGTATCGGTCTTGCCGCGCGCCACTTACTATCCTCCCTTCGCGATGATACTAGCACGGCGCTCCAGCGTCCGAAAGCTCAAAGGAACCCGCATCTCGGCGGCGCGGGTCCTGTCGCCGACTGCGCCATGCCCCGCGGCGCGGGTCCTGTCGCCGACTGCGCCCCGTCCGTGCTCGCCGCGCACGCCGGGGCGGCGACGAGCTCCTCGCCCGTCAGCGCCCAGAGGCGCCGCACCCGCGTCCGGACCCGCACCCGGCGCCGTGCGCCACGTTCCAGGGGGCCCCGTCGGCGCCACCCGCGCGCCTGAGCAGCACGAGAAAGATTGAAACCCTGCCGTCCCGGCATTCGTATTCAGGAGTAGATGTCGTTGAACGATGCAGTGAAAGGAGTCCGCCCATGAGGAAGATTTTCCCCGCCATCGCGATCCTGATCATCGCGGCTCTATACCAGCCGCATCCCCTCCTTGCAGCACCCGACAAAACGATTGAGAAAAGCTTCCCCGCGGCCTCGGGCGGGAAGCTCGATCTCAAGCTCGATACGGGGGGCGAGATTGA
>JBGPBA010000317.1:0-2745 GCA_041481005.1 Candidatus Krumholzibacteriia bacterium
ATGAAAGTGCCGGGGTGCGATAGCAGCATCGGTGCGGCTCCGACCTCGGGTGGCCCGGCGAAGGCTGAGGCCAGTCCGGCGGCTGAGAAGTCTACCTGGGGTGCTATCAAGGACCTGTACCGGTAGATCTCTTCATTTTCGAGCGGGGTGCCGCACGCTGTCGCGTGGCGGCATTTCCTTGAGTTTTCCGTCTCATAGCAGAACGAGGGGCGCCCAACGGGGCGCCCCTGTCGTTTTCAACTCAGGCGCGAGGCGCGGGACCCCTCACGGGAATCGAATCGCAGAGGTTGGCGTTTAATATCGCCGCAAGGAGCTTGAAAAAGCTCTTGATTTGGCTATCGTGTCTCTGCTACTTATAAGGGAGTTTTTCTGAAATATCTTAATCGGGAGCCGGGGAAGGGCGCCCGTTCCACTCGCCGTGAATCGTGAGGCGCCGATCACGTATCCCAAAGAAATAGAAATAGTTACGCCAATGAAGCTGGAGGCACATGAATAAGATACTCGAGAAGGAGTTTATTACACCCCTCGTCTTCCGCATGAAGGTCGAGGCGCCCGAGATCTCGAAGAAGCGAAAGGCCGGGCAATTCGTCATCGTCCGCACGTGCGATTCGGGCGAGCGAATCCCCCTCACTATCGCCGATGGCGACGCGAACGAGGGCTGGATCGAGCTCGTCGTGCAGGTGGTCGGGAAAACGACCAAGGCTCTTTCGATGCTCAAGCCGGGTGATGAAATATGCGACCTCGTCGGGCCGCTCGGCCGCCCGACGCACATTGAGCTCTTCGGCACGGTCGTCATTGTCGGCGGCGGGATCGGGATCGCTCCGTCTCACCCGATCGCCCAGGCGATGAAGAAGGCCGGAAACCAGGTCATCATGATTCTCGGCGGCCGCACGAAGGATCTCGTCATCATGGAAGAGAAGATGCGCAAGACGAGCGACCGCCTCATCATCACGACCGACGACGGCTCCTACGGGATGAAGGGGGTCGTGACGGATGCGATCCAGCAGCTCATCAATGAGGGCGTGAAGATCAACCTCGTCGTCGCCATCGGGCCGCCCGTCATGATGAAGTTCGTGAGCCTCCTCACGAAGAAATACGATATCCCGACGCTCGTCAGTCTCAATACGATCATGGTCGACGGGACGGGGATGTGCGGCGCATGCCGCGTGACGGTCGGCGACTCGACGAAGTTCGTCTGCGTCGACGGTCCCGAGTTCGACGGGCACAAGGTCGATTTCGACGAGATGATGAAGCGCCTCAAGGCGTACGAGAAGGAAGAGAAGGTCTCGAAAGATATTCACGAATCGAAGCACTGTTGCGAGCTCAAGTAAGGAGGAGCGGCCCCAGCGCCGCATAGGTATGGAACCAAAGAACCTCTCGACGAAAGAGAAGCTCCAGATCCCGCCGGTCAAAATGCCGCAGCAGAAGGCCGAGGAGCGGATCCATAACGTGAACGAGATGCCGACCGGCTACACGGTCGAGATGGCGAAGGAGGAGGCGCAGCGGTGCCTCCAGTGCAAGAACGCCCCGTGCATCAAGGGCTGTCCCGTCGAGATCGATATCCCCTTATTCATCAAATACATTCTCGAGGACAAGTTCCGCGAGTCGATCAACAAGATCAAAGAGACGAATATCCTTCCCGCCGTCTGCGGCCGAGTCTGCCCGCAGGAGGAGCAGTGCCAGAAGACCTGCGTCGTCGGCAAGAGCCACAAGGAGGTGGCGAAGGCCGTGCAGATCGGCAAGCTCGAGCGCTTCGCCGCCGATTGGGAGATGGAGGCTGGGAAGGCCGAGACTCTGCACATCAAGCCGCCGACCGGGAAGAAGGTCGCGATCGTCGGCTGCGGTCCCGCCGGCATCACCGTGGCGGCCGATGTTCGCAGAGAAGGGCACGAGGTCACGATATTCGAGGCGCTCCACAAGCCCGGCGGCGTGCTCATATACGGCATCCCGGAGTTCCGGCTCCCGAAGCGGATCGTCATGCGGGAGGTCGAGAACCTCCAGAAGATGGGTGTGAAGCTCCGGACGAACTACGTCGTCGGCAAGCTCTCCACGCTCGACGAGCTCTTTGACGAGGGATACGACGCCGTTTTCGTCGGCACGGGGGCGGGGCTGCCGCTCTTCATGCACATCCCCGGCGAGAACCTGAACGGCGTCTACTCGGCGAACGAGTACCTCACGCGCGCGAACCTCATGCAGGCGTATTCATTCCCGAACACCGACACGCCCATCGCCCGCGCGAAGAACGTCGCCGTCTTCGGCGGCTGCAACGTCGCGATGGATTCGGCGAGAACGGCGCTGCGCCTTGGCGCCGACAACGTCTACCTCGTCTACCGGCGCTCGCGGAAGGAGATGCCGGCCCGAGTCGAGGAGGTCGAGCACGCCGAGGAAGAGGGCGTGAAGCTCATGCTTCTCAACAATCCGATTCAGCTCCTCGGCGACGACAAAGGCTGGATCAAGGAAATCGAGTGCATCAAGATGGAGCTCGGCGAGCCCGACGAGTCGGGGCGGCGCCGTCCGGTGCCGATGAAGGGGAGCGAGTTCAGAATCCCGGTCGACGCGTGCATCGTGGCGATCGGCAACGCCTCGAACCCGCTCGTTCCGAGCACGACCCCCGACCTCGCTGTGAACAAGTGGGGGAACGTCGTCGCCGACGAGGCCACCCTCAAGACGAGCAAGAAGGGCGTCTACGCGGGGGGCGACATCGTCCTCGGCGCGGCGACGGTGATCCTCGCCATGGGGCAGGGC
>JBGPBA010000318.1:0-2742 GCA_041481005.1 Candidatus Krumholzibacteriia bacterium
ACTCGCTTTCGAGCGCGCCGTCTCTGTGCCTGCCGAAGTAGACCCGATTGCTCCACGAGAAGACGTTCAGGTCTCTCCCCCCGGCGTAATCGCGGTAGAATCTGACGCACCGATAGCATTGGATGCAGCGGTTCATCTCGTGCCTGATGAACGGCCCGAGATCCTGGTCGCGATGGGTGCGTTTCCGGAATCTCGTCCTGCGGTAGGCGTGGCGGGCCATGAGCGTCATGTCCTGGAGATGGCACTCGCCCCCCTCGTCGCAGACCGGGCAGTCGTGCGGGTGATTGAGCATGAGCCATTCGATGTTGCGCTCGCGGAACGCGGCCGCCTCGGGGTCGTCGATGGACAGGCGCACGCCGTCGGAGGCGGGCGTCATGCAGGACATGGCGATGAAGCCCTGCGTGTCGCTCGCGCTCCTGAACACCTTCACCGCGCACATCCGGCAGGCCCCGACGGAATGCATGGCGGGATGCCAGCAGAAGTACGGCAGGTCGAACCCGAGGGAAAGACAGGCCTGGAGAAGATTCTGACCCGCCGGCACCTCGTACGGTCGGTTATCGACGAATATCGTCGGCATTCATCGTCTCCACGGGCATCCGTGCCCGTCGATGTGCGCTTCGAAATCCTCCCTGAAGCACGTGAGCGCGCTTTGAAGGGGCTCCATGGCGCCGGGCGCGAGGGCGCAGAATGTACGGCCCGGGCCCAGGAGCCGCGTCTGCTCCTCAAGGATGCCGATGTCACCGGGCTCTCCCCGGCCCGCTTCGATCGCCTCGAGGATCTCGGCGACCCAATTGAGTCCTTCACGGCACGGGGTGCACCATCCGCACGATTCGCGGGCGAAGAACTTCTCGAGGTTGCGAACCATCCCGACGGGGCACGACCGGTCGTCGAGGACGACGACCGTGCCCGTCCCGAGCCTGCTTCCGACCTTTTGCAGGCTCGTGAAGTCCATCTTCGCGCCGAGATCCTTCTCGAGCACGAAGTCGGTCGAAGCGCCGCCGGGCTGGGCCGCCCGGAACGCGTACCCCTCGGCCATGCCCCCGGCGTAATTGTCGATGATCTCCCCGAGGCTCGTGCCGAGCGGAAGCTCCCACAGCCCCGGCTTTTTCACCCTGCCGCTCACGCCGTAGAGCTTGGTCCCGCCCTCGCCGCTCACGCTCAGGCTCTTGAACCATTCGGGCCCGTTCATGACGATGTGGGCGACGTTCGCGATCGTTTCGACGTTATTGACGACGGTCGGCTGGCCCCACAGGCCGCATGTCTGAGGGAAGGGGGGCTTGATCCGCGGCATCGGCCTCCTGCCTTCGAGCGCATTGATCAGCCCGTTCTCCTCACCGCACATGTATCTGCCCGCGCTCACGTGCACGTACATGTCGAGGCTGTAATCGGAGCCGAGGACGTTCTTGCCGAGATAGCTTTTCCCGTACGCCTCGGAAATCGCCTGCTCCAGCAGCCGCGCCGCGGCGCTGTAGGACCGTCTGACAAAGACGTACGCCACGTCCGCCTCGATCGCGTAGGAGCTGATGATCGCGCTCTCGACGAGCGAATGGGGGTCGCCCTCGAGGAGAAACCGATCCTTGAACGTGCCGGGCTCCATCTCGTCCGCGTTAATGAGGAGGTACTTCGGCCTGCGGGCCGCTTTTCCCATGGGAACGAAGCTCCATTTGAGCCCCGTGGGAAAGCCCGCGCCGCCCCTGCCCCTCAGATTCGAATCGGTCACCATCTTCTGGACGTCCCGCGGCGGCATGCGGAGCGCTTTCCGCAGCGCCCGGTATCCGCCCGCCTTCTCGTACCCCGAGACGTCCAGGGGCCCCCGAACCGGATCGATGTTCTTCGTGAGAGGCGTTTCCATTTCTCTATTCGTACTTCTCCAGTATCCCGTCGATCTTCGACGGATCCAATTGAACGTAGAACGTCTCGTCTATCATCATCACGGGCGCCTTGTCGCAGGCCCCGGCGCAGGCGATCGGGAGCAGCGTGAAGCGTCCGTCCGGCGTCGTCTGCCCGAAGGCGATGCCGAGGCGCTCCCGCACGTGCTCGTATATCTGTTCGTGCCCCATGAGCCAGCAGGAGACCGAATCGCACATGAGCACGATGTGCCGGCCGACCGGCTTCCTGAAGATCAGGTTGTACGAAGTCGCCACGCTGTCGAGCTCGCCCTCGGTCATGTCGAGGAACCGCGCGACGTCGCCGAGGGCCTCGTCCGTCACCCAGCCCCGATACTTCTGAACGATCTTGAGGGCCTCGGGGGCCGCCGCCTGCTTCATGGCGTATTTCCCGATCTCCTTCTCGATGTCACGTCGTTCCCGTTCGTCGAGCACGGCACTCTCCCTCGGCGGGCCATGCGCCCGCGCCTCAGCGGTCGACGTCGGCGAGCACGAAGTCGACGCTTCCCAGTATCGCGACCAGATCGGCGATCATCGAGCCCCGGCTGATGAGCGGCAGCATCTGGATATGCGGGAATGACGGCGTCCGTATGCGGGTCCGATACGACGTCGCCTCGCCGTCGCTCACCAGGTAATAGCCGTTGTTCCCCTTCGTCGCCTCGATTCCGACGAACGCCTCGCCGGCGGGCATCGGCGGCCCCCACGTGACGTTCAAGAAGTGCGTGATGAGCGTCTCGATGTCCGCGAGCGTCCGATCCTTGGGAGGCGGGGTGGCCAGGTAGTGCGCGGATTGGTACGGGCCCGCGGGCATGTTCTCCACGCACTGCCTGATGATCCTCAGGCTCTGGCGCATCTC
>JBGPBA010000319.1:0-2727 GCA_041481005.1 Candidatus Krumholzibacteriia bacterium
ACCGTGTTCAGGAGGCTCTCGAATTCCGCCAGCGACGGGGCGCGCGCGATCTCCTCCCCCAAACGGTTTCGGAAGATGAAATCCCCGAACCCGAGGTTGTTGTGGATGTAGTCGGTGAGGTCGCGCGAGAGGTTGTCGGAGTTCTTGTTGAGGAAGCTCGCGCCGAGCTCCTCGGCCATGAGCGCGTTGTCCGGATCGGATGACTGGAGAAGAATTGGAAGCGATTCGATCTGGCTTCTGAAATAATTCATGAGCTTCACGCCTGCCAGCTCGTCGAGCCCCCGGTCCCGCGAGAATCCCACGTCCGAGATGACGCACAGGAGATAGTCCTTGTACGTGTTGAAGATGGTCATCGCCTCTTCGTAATTCTCGGCCATGAGCACCTTGGGACGCGTGCGCATCCGCAGGAGCTTCTTCATCTCGTTCAGATGCTCCTCGGCGATCAGCTGCTGCGTCTGCTTCATGATCTCCACGTGCAGGATCGGCAGATAGCGCGAGTAATAGCGGATCGAATCCTCGACGAGCAGGATCACCCGGACGAGGCCGATCTTCGTGTCGTTGACGACGTTGATCTTGTCCTCGATGTAACCGATCATCGCGAGGAACACCTTCGCGTCTCCGTTCCAGACGAAGACCTTGTCGAAGTACTGCAAGCGATCGCCTTTGTCCTTGATGACCTCGATGTCGCTGTCGTTATTGAGGAGAAGCAGCATCGGAATCGAGCGGTCGATCTCCCTGATCTTCCCGCTCAGCTCGAAGGGAGTGATCTCGTCGATGCGCATCGTCACGATCACCATGTCGAACCGGCGCTCCTGGAGGACCTTGAGCGCCTCCTCGCCCGAGGACACGCTCGTGACCCGCGGGGCGGACGAGAGGTTGAGCTGGTGGTATTCTCCGAAAATCTGCTCGGTGAGCTTGCCTTCCTCCTCGAGGATGAAGGCGTCGTAGACGGTCGCCACGAGAAGGATCTCCTCGACCTTGAATTGCATGAGGTCGTGGTAGATCTCGTCGTCGGGTCTGTAGCCTGAGAGAGTCTTGAACAGGGCGTCTTTGTCCATCGACCCTTTCCTTGATTCGAAAGAGCGGGCGCGCCGGTCCTTTGCCGGCGCGGCGCAATCGGTGCGCGATCGCCGAAAGGGTACCACAGCTCATCCCGGAATGCGAGGGCTGCCGTCCGGCGAATCGTCGGGCCCGGCGGCCCGAACCGCGCCGCGCGGACCGGGAAACACTTGTCGGTGGCGGCAAAAGCGATTAGATTACTCGAAATGGAATAGGATGTCGGCCTCCGTGAAAACCCCTGTGGCAGTATGAGCACCCGGTCCACGAAACGCACGCAGCCCATCGAGGCGAAGCCGCGCGGAGAATCGAACGCGACTCTGCGGCTGTGCGTTCTCCTCGGCGCGGCGCTTCTCGTTCTCATCGCCGGATGGCGGCTCTTCTGGTTTCTCACGGACGACGCGTTCATCTCTTTCAGATACGTGAGCAACAGCCACCTGGGATACGGCTACGTGTGGAACTTTCCGCCCTTTCGACCGGTCGAGGGCTACACGAATTTCCTGTGGGTTGTCCTTCTGGACGGCGTCTGGCGCCTCACGCACGTTCCTCCTCCCGCGTCCGCCAACTATCTCTCGCTCGGATTCTCGTTCCTGACGCTCGTGCTCTTGTCGGTGATGACGCTGCGGATGAATTGGAGGAAGGAGCTTCGCCCGTACGCCCTCGCGTTCGTCGGGCTCCTGCTCGCGTTTCTCCTCGCGAATCGCACGTTTCTCGCATGGACGAGCTCGGGGCTCGAAACGGCCATGTTCACCTTTTTCGTCATGGCGTGGGTCTTCAGCGTTCTCGAGCTCGGCGGCTCGCCCGGGCGGCCGGCATTTCTCGCGGCCTCGGCCGCGTCGCTCCTCGAGCTCACGCGCCCCGACGGCATGCTGTACGCGCTCGGCACGCTCGCACTGCTCGCGTATCTCTTCGCGAGGAACAGGCGTTCCCTGCGAGCGGCGCATTACCTGGCCGCCGCGCCGCTCCTTTCGGTTCCCATTCACGTCGCGTGGCGGCTTCACGCGTACGGGCAGTGGCTCCCCAACAGTTACTACGCGAAACAGATCGCATGGTGGCCGGAGAGCGGGGAGCGATACGCGCTCTCTTTCATCCTCGAATACGCGCTGTGGGCGTGGATCGCGCTCGCCGTCTTCGTCACGATCAGAAAGGGCGCCGCGCGCGCCCTCGGAGAGAAGCCCGCCGTCGCGCAGGCGGTCGTGATCGCGGTTCTCTTGTGTCATTTTCTGTATTACACGATCGTCGTGGGAGGCGATCACTTCGAGTATCGCGTCTACAATCACGTCCTCGTCCTCATCCCCTTCTCATTCCTGTGGCTTCTCAATCGGACGGCGTGGAGAGCCTCCCGGGCGATCCCCGCCATGCTGATCTTCATCGGTCTCTCGCTCCCCGTGCCGTGGACGCACTGGAGCTGCTCGCGCAACCTTATCACGCGGGACGAGACCGCGGCGATGAAGGTCGCGGTCGCTCCGCACTGGCCCAGGTTCGCGCGCTGGTACGCGAGCCTGTTCGACCGGCTGCAATTTAATCTCATCGATCATTCGGTCTGCATACGGCACCAGGAGCACAAGGTCTGTTACGAGTTCCTGGTCCGAACGTACCCGACCCGCGAAGAGGGGCTGTCCCTGCCGAGCGAGGGCTACCCCGTCCACGTCGCGGCCGCCGTGGGCGTGG
>JBGPBA010000320.1:0-2723 GCA_041481005.1 Candidatus Krumholzibacteriia bacterium
ATCGGCGACTCCTACGTCGAGGCGCTCCAGGTCGACGCCGACAAGAGCTTCGTGGCGCTGCTGCGGCGCTCGCTCGCCGATTCGGCGGACGTGTACGGCTTCGGCTTCTCCGGGACGGCGCTCTCCGGGTATCTCCACATGGTTCGCTACGTCGATCGGGTGTTCAATCCCGACGTGATCGTCATCAACCTCGTCCAGAACGATTTCGACGAGAGCGTGCGGGAGATTCTTCTGTCGCCCAATTTTCTCCAGGTGTCGGTGCGCGACTCCTCGGTCGTCGAGGTGCCGCCCGTGCCGCGCCGCTACAACGAGCTCAAGCGCGTCGCGTTCCATTCGGCCACGCTGCGCTACGTCTATTATCTCTCCCCCAATTTCTTCCACCGGCTCAACTGGCACTCGCGGAATCAGGGGCGGTACGACGAGAACGTCGTCACCGAGCGGGTGGACCGCAATCGCGCCGCGATCGAGCGGGCGACCTCGTACCTCATGGCGAGGATCGTGAACGAGAATCCGGGCCGGCGGGTCTATTTCATCATGGCGGCTCCGCGCGGAGACATCTACCGCGGCACCCTCGACTCGAGTCCCGTGATCTGGATGAACGCGATGGTTGCCGACGTGGCGCGCGGCCTCCCGTGCGTGCTCATCGACCAGACCGACTACTTCAAACGGGATTACGAAGCGAATAAAAGGCGATTCGAATCGCCGTACGACGCCCACTGGAACGAGTACGGGCATTACGTGGCGTCGCGGCAGCTTTCCGAGGCGCTCGAGGCGCGAAAGAGGTAGAGCATGGACCTGCTGCGGGATCTCTGGCGGTTTCTCCGCGAACGAAAGAAATGGTGGCTTCTGCCGATCATCGTCGCCCTGCTCCTGCTGGGCATTCTCATCGTCTTCGGCGGCGGAAGCGCCATCGCTCCGTTCATCTACACGATTTTCTAGCGCGGTTTTCGCGCCGAGGGAGGGCGCGGCATGAAGAGAGAAAAGGCGCTCGAGACCGTTTTGACGATGGCGACGGGGCTTCTGGTCCTCTCGTTCATCTTTCACGCGAAATGGCTGGTCGTCGCGGCGATCCTGCTGGGGATCGTGAGCCTCGCCTCGAAGCTCGTCGCGGGCAAGGTCGCCTGGCTGTGGCTCAAGCTCGCCGAGGGGCTCGGCTACGTGATGTCGCACGTACTGATGACGATCCTCTTCTTCTGCGTGCTCGTCCCGGTCGCGCTCCTCTCACGAAGAGGCAAGGACCCCCTTCAGCTCGAGAAAAAGAGAGACGGTTCGTATTACTTCGAGCGGAACCACCGCTACGAGGCGAAGGACCTCGAGAATATCTGGTGAGGGGGTGGCGGGGGCGGAGGCCGGGGGCACAGCTCATTTCCCGCACGCGTGATCTCCATCGCGCCGCTTTGCGCGTATCCGCTCCTACAGCTTGACGCACCGCGCCACTTGTGGTACTCATTGGCACGCGTGTCCGAATCGAAAGGCATTTGAAGGGAATATGAATATCCGCGGATTGACGGTTCTCGCAGGCGCCGGGCTCCTTGCCCTGCTCTTCTCGTGCAGCTCCGATCCCGAAGGCCCCGTGTCGCAGAAGTTCGTGGACGGGGGCTCGTTCGGAGTCAAGGGAGGGGGAAGCTTCAAAGCCATCGTCCCGGTGGAGGCGACCACCGTGCGCGTTCCGCTCGGGATCGGCACGAGGCCGCTCCTCGGGCTCGGCGAGCTCAAGGGTGTACGGTTCCAGGCCGTTCTCCTGCGATTCAACTTCAAGCTCTCGCACGCGGACTCGCTGAAGACGGTCGCGTCCGCGCGGCTGCGGCTCCCCGTGCAGGTCGCGAGCCCGGCCGATTTCAGCGTGAAGGTGACCTTCAACGAGCTGCTCAGGGATTTCAACGACACCGACACGATCACGGCGATTCCACTGCTCAATCCCACGCCCGTCGCCGATTCCATCGGACAGACGGTGCGCGACCTCACGGTCGAGACGTTCGACTTCAGCCTCGACACCTCCGTCGTGGCGGGCTGGCTCACGAGGGGACGCCCCTCGCACGGCATCGCGGTGCTGCTGGCGGCGCCGCCCGACACGAGCGGGCTCATCGAGATGAACGCGCACGAGCGCGGGACCGATCCGCCCGCCGTGCACGTACAGTTCACCGACGGATCGGATACTTCATTCGCGACGGTCGCCGACTACACGGTGGTGCTCTTCACCGCGGGGGGGCTCAACTGCCTCGGTGGGGTCGCCCAGCGCATCAAGCTCACATTCGACCTCGGGACGATACCGGCTCGCGCCATGGTGAACGCCTCCTTCCTCGTTCTGCAGACGCGAGGGGATCAAGGGCTCGGCGCGACCACGGGGGAGGTGCTCCTGCTCGGACTGACGCAGGATTTTTCCTACCATCTCTACGCGCCGACCTCGCCCGACACCCTCTCGGCTGGTTTTCTCACGGGGACCGGGGTGGACCTGGCCTCGTTCGATCCGCTCGCGTCGGCGGCGGTGCGAATGCAGCTTCGCGGATACATCCCCGACGTCCTCCGCGGGGCGCGGGCGAACAACGGCCTCGTCCTCGGGTCGGACCTCGAGGCCGTGCGCGTCCAGAAGGCGTCATTCGCGACGAGCGGGGCCGATGCGCCTCACATCGAGATTTTCTACACGCTGCCGGCCGACTTCAAGGGGAAGCCATGAGGATGAAACGTCTCATCGCGTCGCTCGCGATCGCGGCCTGCGCCGCCTC
>JBGPBA010000321.1:0-2723 GCA_041481005.1 Candidatus Krumholzibacteriia bacterium
CCCCGTGGTTCTCGACGAGCCATGTGCCTTCGCGTCCGTAGAAGGCGTTATTGGATTGCTGCACGGTTCCATTGTCGATCGTCGCCTGGCCGTTCAGGATACCGACGAGCCCGCCCCACGAGGGCACCCCTATGACGGTGCCGAGCTTGCGCGCCTTGAAGTGCTCGATGAAAGCCTCGCCGTCCGAGCCGTTGTACTCGTTCGTGAGCACGGCGAGATGGGCGGTCGAGGCGCTCGGCGGATACGGGAACGGCACCATGTTTCTCAGGACGTCATACGCGGTCATCTTCCGCTCGAGCTTGTCGATGAGGAAGTACTCCGTCCAGCCTCCGCCGTTTCCACGCACGTCGATGATGAGCCCTTTCTTGTAATGGAAGGCGCGCCAGAACTTGTCGAACTGCGCGGTATTGTTGGAGCTCATCGCCGTGACGTGCATGTATCCGATGTCGCCGCCGCTCGCCTCCGTCACCGTGCGGATGTTGTCGGCGATCCACCGGTTGTAGCGGAGGTCATACTCGGTCCCGACCGGCTTCACGACGTACGTGTGCGCGCCCGTCGCGCTCGGCTTGTCGTTGATCGTGACCGACACCTTCTGTCCCGCGGTCACCTGGAGGAGCGCGTACGGGTTCGCCGGGGTCCTGACCTCTTTTCCATCGATCGCGATGAGGTAGTCGCCTTCCTTCGCGGCGATGTCGGGGCGAACGAGCGGTCCGTCGAGATCCCGAGCGTATTCCGTGGGTCCGAAAATGGTCTTCAGGCGGTAATACCCCGATGGAGAGGCCTGAAATTCGGCGCCGAGGTATCCGGTAAAGACGGGATTGTCGGGCTGCTTTTCCGGGCCGTTGTCGCCGCCCGATATGTAGGTGTGCGACACGCTCAGCTCGCCGACCATCTGCAAGAGGAGCCAGTTGAGGTCCTGTCGTGAGGCGAGCTGCGGGAGGTACGAGCGGTAGGTCTCGCCGATCCTCTTCCAATCCTTCCCGTGCATATTGGGATCGTAGAAGAAGTCGCGGTACCAACGCCACGCATCGTCGAAGATCTGCGCCCACTCCTGCTTCGGCTCCACGCGATAGGCCATGTGATCGACGGCCAGGGCTTCTCCGGCCGACTTCGAGGAAAACGCCTTCTCGACCGTTCCCGTGTAATAGTCGTCCCCCGACGCGACGATCAGGTGCTCGCGGTTCGCCGACAAGCGCCAGTCGCTGATCTTCTTGTCGAGGACGGTCTCTTTTTCGTCCTTCATGTTGAAGATGTGCAGGCTCCACTTCACCTCGCCGCCCGGCGTGAAGATCTGCTCGAATTCGCTCTCGCCGAAGTTGTCGGTCGATGCCCACGTGACGCATCCCTTTCCGGCCTTGAGGTAAAAGAGGTTGCCGGCGCCCACGGGCAGGACGAATGCGCGGTCCTGAATGCCGTCGAGATCGATGCGCATCGAGGCGGCCGGTCCCTTCTTATCGGCGTCCTTCTTGTCCGCGTCCTTCTTGTCCGGTTCCTCCGCCGGTTTGAAGAAGGGCGGCTTCATCCCCGCCTTGAGCTGCACCGCCATGACCTGGACCGGATTCGGAACCACATGATCGTCCTCGAAAACGTCCATGCGCGCGTTGAAATTCCGGTACGACAGGAAATAGAGGTACTCGCCGTTCGCGTCGAAGGAGGGGTTGAGGCTGTCGTAGAACTCGTCGGTGACGGGGGTCGACTTCTTCTGATCGAGACTGTAGAGGAAAATCTTGCTGTTCCTGTTTGACTGCACGAATGAGTACGCGATCCATTTGCTGTCCGGGGACCACGAATAGTCGCTGATCTCCCAGTAGAACTCGTCGTTCTTGAGCTGATTCGAGGAATCGACCTTGGTCAGGCGCTTCGTCTCGACGTCCACGATGAAGATGGCGAATTCCTTGTTCCCGAAAAGAATCTTCTTCCCGTCGGGGGACCACTCGAGATGGTACTCCGTCGTCTTGAGCCCGTCGGTCAGGCGCACCCAGTCGCTTTCCGGCTCGATGGGCTTCACGTACAGCTCGTACTCGCCCGTCTTGTCGGAGAAGAAGGCGACCCGCTTTCCGTCGGGCGAAAGCTGCGGGTAACGCTCGCGCGAGCCGGGGCTCTTCGTCACGTTGCGCGTCTCCCGATCCTTGTCCGTCGGCACGAGGAACACGTCGCCCCGGGCATCGAGCACGGCCGTCTTGCCGTCATTGGAAATAGACATCGAATGAATGTAATCCTTCGGGTTGATCGTCCGCGGGGCGATGGTCCACGCGTCGGTGGGTATCTCGACGCTCACCTGATGCGGCGCATTGTCGGCGGTGTCGAGAACGAAGAGGTATCCCGAATGCAGGTAGACGATGTGCTTCCCGTCCGTCGAAGGCATCTGCACGTCGAAATCGTCGTAGCTCGTGACGGGAACCGTCTCCTTGGAAGCAAAATCGTAGCGATAGAGATTGGCGATGCCGTTCTCTCCGCGATCGGAGACG
The DNA here is from genome assembly GCA_041481005.1 of Candidatus Krumholzibacteriia bacterium. Taxonomy (GTDB): domain Bacteria; phylum Krumholzibacteriota; class Krumholzibacteriia; order Krumholzibacteriales; family Krumholzibacteriaceae; genus SSS58A. Next base: position 2,469 of record JBGPBA010000321.1, read on the forward strand.
AAGTACATCCCGTCCCCGATCCACATCGGATAGCTGTTTTTGCCCACGTAATCGCCGAGTTTCGTGAACGTATCGGCGTCGAAATCATAGAGCCAGATCTCCGGGTACTGCCCGCCTTTGTACCGTTTCCAGTTGTATTCCTCGCGGCCCCGACTGTTGTACACCATCTTCCTGCCGTCGGCAGAGAAGGTGCACAGGGTGCCCCGGGGTATGGGAAGTTTCTCGGGCATCGATCCGTCGATGGAGACGGAGTAC
>JBGPBA010000322.1:0-2710 GCA_041481005.1 Candidatus Krumholzibacteriia bacterium
GTACGAGGAGCAGACGGCCCCCCTCATCGAGTTCTATGAGAAGCGGGGTGGGCTCGGCCGGGTGCGCGGGGCGGGCGGGATCGAGGAGATTTTCGCGGAGATAGCACGCGTATTGAAATGATCGCGATACGGAGCACCTCCGAGCTGGAGTTCATCCGCGCGAGCGGTGAGATACTGAGAGATTGCTTCGCGATGCTCGAGCCGATGCTTCGGCCGGGCGTGACGACGGCCGAGCTCGACAAGGCCGGCGAGGAGTTCATCCGCTCCCGGGGAGCGGCCCCGGCGTTCAAGGGATACCACGGGTATCCCGCGTCGATCTGCACCTCGGTGAACGAGGAGGTCGTCCACGGCATCCCGGGCTCGCGGGCTCTGCGCGAGGGCGACATCGTCGGGCTCGACATCGGCGTCGTGCGAAGCGGATACTACGCCGACGCGGCGCGCACGTACCCGATAGGTGTCGTGCGCGAGGCGGCCCGGGTGCTTATGGAGGTCACGAGGGAAGCCCTGGAACTCGCTATTGACACGGCGAGACCCGGGAATCATGTTTCCGACATCTCCCACGTGATCCAGACCTTTGCCGAGTCGAAGGGATTCGGCGTCGTGCGGGACCTGGTCGGGCACGGAATCGGGCGCCAGATGCACGAAGAGCCGCAGATTCCGAATTTCGGCCCGCCGGGAAAGGGGCCGGTGCTCGCGCCGGGCATGGTGCTCGCGATCGAGCCGATGCTGAACGAGGGGACCCACGAGGTCTTCACGCTCAGGGACAACTGGACGTTCGTAACGGCGGACGGAAAGCTCTCCGCCCATTTCGAAGATACGATCGCGGTGACCGACGACGGTCCCACGATCATGACGCGGTGAAACTCGAGAGGCGAGGATGAGCAAACAAAAGGGTATCGCGGTCGAAGGAACGGTAGTGGAATCGCTGCCCAACGCCATGTTTCGGGTCGAGCTCGAGAACAAGCACGTGATTCTCGCCCACGTGTCGGGGAAGATGCGGATGCACTTCATCAGGATCCTCCCCGGCGACCGCGTCGCCGTCGAGCTCAGCCCGTACGATCTGAGTAGGGGCAGGATCACGTACCGGTACAAGTGATGCGCGCGGCGCGGACGGTCCCGAACGAGGGCCGGCGCGGGCCGCGGCCGAAGAAGGAAGATTCGACATGAAGGTTCGCAGCTCTATCAAGAAAATCTGTCCATACTGCAAGATCATCCGGCGCAAAGGCGTGCTCCGCGTGATCTGCAAGAATCCGAAGCACAAGCAGCGCCAGGGCTGACGGGTGGGCCCCGGCGGCTCGTGAAAGGAGTGTTTCCGTGGCACGTATAGCTGGTATCGACATACCCGACAACAAACACATCGAGATCGCGCTCACCTATATCTTCGGCATCGGCCGTGAGAGCGCCCGGAGGATCTGCAATCTGGCGAGCGTCCCGCTCGCGACGAGAACGCGGGACCTCACCGACGAGCAGACGGCGAAGATCAGGGACATTATCGAGAACGATTTCAAGATCGAGGGAGCGCTCCGCAGCGAGGTCACGATGAACATCAAGCGCCTCATGGAGATCGGCTCCTACCGCGGAATGCGGCACAAAATGGGGCTCCCTGTCCACGGACAGCGCACCCACACGAACGCCCGGACCCGCAAGGGCCCCCGCATGCGCCCGGGATCGAAGCGGAAGAAACCGACCGCGTAAGGAATTGCCATCGAATGCCGGGGACGTTCCCCGGTGGAGCATGAACAGGAGGTTCGAACCTTGGCCCAACCCCAGAGGTCAAAAAAGAAAACGAAGAAGGTCGACATTTACGGCGTCGCCCATATCCAGTCGACCTTCAACAACACGATCGTCACGATCACGGACAAGGAAGGGAACCTCGTTACGTGGTCGAGCCCCGGAAGGCTCGGATACAAGGGTTCGCGTAAGAGCACCCCGTTTGCGGCCCAGCAGGCGGCGTTGACCGCCGCCCGCGAGGCGCTGGGGCTCGGGATGAAGCGGGTCGAGGCGTGGGTGAAGGGTCCGGGACCGGGCCGCGAGGCCGCGATCAGGTCGCTCCGCGCGGCCGGACTCGAGATTTCGGCAATCAAGGACTGCACGCCGGTCCCGCACAACGGGTGCCGTGCCAAGAAGCGCCGGAGAATATAGCGCGGCAACCGAAACGGAGGTAGGTCGTACATGGCGAGATATCTTGGTGCGAAATGCAAGCTCTGCCGGAGGGACGGCGTCAAGCTGTTCCTCAAGGGAGACCGTTGCTACAGCGAGAAGTGCGAGATCGAGAAGCGGAACTATCCGCCGGGCGAGCACGGGCGAACGCGGTTCAGCAGGCGAAGCAGCTATCGGGTGCAGCTCAGAGAGAAGCAGAAGCTCCGCCGCATGTATCTGCTCCTCGAGCGCCAGTTCAAGGGCTATTTCTTTCGGGCCGAGAAGATGAAGGGCGTCACCGGCGTGAGCCTCCTCAAGCTCCTCGAGGCGAGGCTCGACAACATGGTCTACCGGATGGGATTCGCCCCGTCGCGCGAGACGGCCCGGCAGCTCGTTCTCCACAAGCATTTCCAGGTCAATGGGAAGCCGGTCGACAGGCCGTCCTTCCAGCTCAGACCCGGCGACCGCGTCGGGCTGCGGGAGAAGAGCCGGAACCTTCTCGTGATCGAAGAGAGCCTGAAGAAGTATGGGAGCCGCGGAACGGTCCCCTACGTCACGGTCGACGTCGACA
>JBGPBA010000323.1:0-2701 GCA_041481005.1 Candidatus Krumholzibacteriia bacterium
GAAATAAATGCGGCGCTGGACACGGTGGTCGATCCGTTGAGGACCTTCCATCGATTCAGTCTCGCTTCTTCGATGCTGAGAAGGAGGAAAGCATGAAGCGCATCGCGATTGACCCGATCACGCGTCTCGAGGGACACGGGAAGATCACGATCTTCTTGAACGACGAGGGAGCGGTGGATCGGGCGTATCTCCAGATCCCCGAGCTCCGCGGGTTCGAGAAGTTCGTCGAGGGACTCCCGGTCGAAGAGGTGCCGCGGGTCGTCACGCGCATCTGCGGTGTGTGACCGGCCGCCCACCACATGGCCTCGGGTAAGGCCGTCGACGCAGTCTACAAAGTGAAGATCCCGGCAGCCGCGGCGAAGCTCCGCGAGCTGTACTACATGGCGCATTACATCCACAGCCATACGGCGCACTTCTACGCCCTCGCCGCGCCTGATTTCGTCGTCGGGCCGGACGCGCCGCCGGCCGCGCGGAACATCCTCGGCCTCATCGACAAGGTCGGCATCGACATCGGCGGCGAGGTGATCCGGCAGCGCGAGATCTCTCAGCTCATCCAGCAGATGGTCGGGGGGCGCTCGACGCACCCCGTGTGGAACCTCCCCGGCGGCGTCACGAGAGCGCTCGCTAAGGAGGACCGGGAAAAGATCCGGGGGTTCGTGCCCGGTCTCATCAAGTTCGGAGAGTTCGGGCTCAAGCTCTTCGACGACCTCGTGCTCAAGAACCAGGCGTACCTCGATCTCGTCCTCGGCGACGGGTACGAGCTCGTCACGAACTACATGGGGCTCGTCGACGCCAAGAACCGTGTCACCTTTTACGACGGAACGGTGCGCGTCGTCGATCCCGAGGGCGTGGAGATCGACCGCTACGCCGCCCATGAGTACCTCGACCACGTCGCCGAGCACGTCGAGCCGTACACGTATCTCAAGTTCCCATATCTCAAGAAGCGGGGGTGGCAGGGATTCAAGGAAGGCAGCGGCACGTCGATTTATCAGACGGCCCCGCTCGCGCGGCTCAACGTCGCGAGCGGCATGGCGACCCCGAAGGCGCAGGAGGCGTACGAGAAGATGTACGCGGTGCTGGGCCGCAAGCCCGCGCATAAACTCATGGCGATGCACTGGGCGCGGCTCATCGAGCTCCTTTACGCGGCCGAGCGTCTCGCCGAGCTCGTCGCCGACGACGAGATCCTCGACCCGAACGTTCGCGTGCTCCCGTCGACGACGCCGACCGAGGGGGTCGGGATCGTCGAGGCTCCGCGGGGGACGCTCACGCACCATTACTGGACCGACTCGAAGGGTATCGTGACGAAGGCGAACCTGATCGTGGGGACGACGAACAACAACGCGCCGATCTCAATGGCGGTGACGAAGGCGGCAAAGAAGTTCATCACGAAGGGCGGCGAGTTCAGGGAAGGCCTCCTCAACAGGGTTGAAATGGCGTTTCGGATATACGATCCCTGCTTCAGCTGCGCCACGCACAGTCTCCCGGGCCGGATGCCCCTCACGGTCGAGATCAAGGACGCATCGGGGGCGACGCTCAACGTGATCTCGCGGTAGGGACACGGCCGTTCGGATTGGATCATGAACTCCATGAACATGCTCGTGCTCGGGCTTGGCAACACCATTCTGCGCGACGACGGCGTGGGCATCTACGTGGCGCGCGCGCTCCGCGAGCGCGTCGGGTGCCTCGCGTCGGTCGAAGAGGCGGAGCTCGCCGGGCTCGACCTCATCGAGCGGCTGAACGGCTACGACCGCGCGATCATCATCGACGCGATACAGCTCGAGGACGAGGAGCCGGGGACGGTTTTCAAGATGCGCCCCGACGACATTCGGATCACGGCCCGCCTCGCGTCCGTGCACGACATCGACCTCGTTACGGCGCTCGAGCTCGGCAAACGGCTGCGGTTCAAGATGCCCGAGGACGTCGTCATCTTCGCCGTCCAGGCGCTGGACACGCGGACCCTCGGCGAGGGCTGCACGGAACCGGTCGAGCGCGTTATCGGACCCCTCGTCGATGAGATCGTGGCGGAGCTGTCGGGAACCCCACACGATCGGATATCCATTTCGCTCGCCGACCGGAGGAAGCGCCGTGCATGAAGTTTCCCTCATGACGAACCTCCTCGGCATCGTCGAGCGCGCCGCATGCGCCGAGCACCAGGGGCCGGTGCGGGTCATCCATCTGAAGATCGGGGAGATGTCGGGGGTGAACCCCGACGCGCTGCGATTCGCCTTCGAGGTTCTCTCGCGGGGGACGGCGTCGGAGGGCGGCTCGCTCGAGATCGAGCGAGTGCCGATGACCGTTCGCTGCGCCCGGTGCGGTGCGGAAACGGCCCCGACCGACCTCGTTTTTCGCTGCGGCTCGTGCGGCACCGGGGAGATAGAGGTACTCACCGGCAGGGAGATGGAGGTAGACTATATCCTTGTCGGCGACGATGACCCGGGAGCATGCTGCGGCACGCCCTGAGGCGCGAGAGGAGGACCTGGATGCACGAGGTGCGTATCGGCGAGGACCTGCGCGACAGGAACCGAGAGATTGCCGCCGAGAACCGGAAGCTTCTCGGCGACCACGGAATCACCTCATTCAATATCATGAGCGCCCCGGGCGCGGGGAAGACCTCGCTGCTGGTCCGGACGATCCCCCTTCTGCGGGAGCGGTTTTCCATCGGGGTCATCGAGGGGGACATCCAGACGACGACCGACGCGGA
>JBGPBA010000324.1:0-2699 GCA_041481005.1 Candidatus Krumholzibacteriia bacterium
CATGACACGTCCTTTCGGGCCGGCGTCCCTCGGCGCGCAGCGTCGCGGTCGGAGCCGCGGCCGCTGCGCGCGCGCCGCCTCTACAACCCCTTCTTCGTGATTTTCCCCGAAGGCGTCTTCGGGAGCGACGGCACGAACACGACCACCTTCGGCACCATGAAGTCCTCGAGATGTCTCATGCAGTGAGCGACGATCTCCTTCTCCGTAACCGCCGCACCTTCCTTCAGAACGACGCACGCCTTGATCGCTTCGCCGAGCACCTCGTCGTGCACCCCGATGACGGCGACCTCGAGGACGCCGGGATGCTCGTAGATGACGTTTTCGACCTCTTTGGGACTGACCTTCTCTCCGCGGCTTTTGATGATATCATCCTTGCGCGAGACGAAGTAGAGAAATCCCTCGTCGTCCATGCGGAACAGGTCCCCCGTGTAGAGCACCTGTTCCCACGGGTAGCGGCCGGGTCTGAGCATGCGGCTCGTTTCCTCGGGGAGCTCCCAGTAGCCCTTCATGACGTTCGCGCCGCGGACGACGAGCTCCCCGACGGCTCCCGGCTCGGTGATGACGCGGTTCTCGTCGTCGACGAGATACACCTGCTCGTTCGGCATCCCCTTGCCGACGGAGGTCGGGCGCCGATCGATCTCCTCGGGCGGCAGGTAGGAAACCCGCTTGCATTCGGTGAGGCCGTACATCGAGTAGATCTTCGCCCCCGGAAAGATCTTCCGGAGGCCGCGGATGTGCGCGACGGGAAGGGCCGCCGCCGTGTTCGTGATGTACCTGAGATCGTCGAAGCGCTCGTTCTTCAGCTGCTCGAGCTGGAGCAGTATCGCCGAGATCGTCGGGACGATCGGAAAACCCGTCGCCCGTTCCCGCTTCAGCGTGTTGATGACCTCGTACGGGTAGAGAAACGATTTCTCGAGGACGACCGTGCCCCCGAACTGCGCCGCCATGAGAACCTGGTAGAGACCGTAATCGAACGAGAGCGGGAGCACGCTCAAGATGACGTCGCGCTCCGTGTTCTCGAGGTACGTGGTGATCGAGGTGGACGCCGAGACCATGTTCCGGTGGGTGAGCATGACCCCCTTCGGGTTGCCGGTCGTCCCCGATGTATAGATGAGCGAGGAGAGGTCGATGTCGATCGCCGCGCGCGGCGGGCGGTCGGACGGGAGGCCGCCGCGAATCTCGTTCCAGCGGGCGGCGGCGCACGGCCCCGCGGGGAGCGACGCTGCGTCGCCGAAGACGATGACGCCCCGGAGCGACGGGGAACGCGCGATGGCGATCTCCGCGGCGCCGATCCGCCCCGCCGAGGTCACGAGCGCCGACGCCCGGCAGTTGGCGAGGATGTAGGCGAGCTTGTCCGCCTTGATCGTGGGGTTGAGCGCGACGAACACGGCGTCTGCTTTGAGCACGCCGAAGATCGAGACGACCGCCTCGGGGGAGTTGTCGAGCAGGACGACGACGCGGTCGCCGTATGCCACCCCCGCGTCCCGGAGCGCCCGGGCGAGCCGGTTCGCCTCGGAGTCGACCTCCTCGAACGTGAGGCGGCGCGAGCCCGCGACGAGGGCCGTCTTCGCGGGAAGGCGCTCGCACGACCGTTCTAAGAACTCATGAAGCAGCATAGGTCGGATTGGTATGGGAGGTTTTGCGCGGCCGCCGTGCGGCCGCGGCGCACGCCGACTCGAGCCGGCGTCAACCGTCGATTTTCCTCGTCACGTAGTCCGACAGTCTCGAGACCGAATCGAAGTTGTCGGGTACAAGCTCCTCGTCCTTGACCTCGATCTTGAACTCTTCCTCGACGAATGAAACGAGCTCGAGGATGCCCGTCGAATCGATGATTCCCTTGTCGAGGAAGGAATCGTTGTTGTCGAGCGCCCCTTCGCGAGCGCCCGCGAGGACGGTGTCGAGGATGAAGCTTCGAATCTTGACGCTGACGTCCAAAACGATCCTCCTTTACCCGGACGCCATTCGTGCCGAGGACACACCGTAGCAAAAAAACCGCGGGGGGAACAATGATAATTCGCACGGCGAGCCGACCCGGGGCCGTGGCCCCGAGTCGGCGCCGCGCCTTGCGTTCGCCTAGTTGAGAGAGAAATAGAGAGAAACCCGATGAAAATTCCCGAGCTCGCCGTAAGGCGTCCACGCGTAATCGAGCTGAATTCGATCGAGGACGCGCACCCCGCCTCCGACCGTGAGGCCGCTCCCCTGGCGCGATTCCTGGCCGCACCATCCTGCCCGCAGCGCGAGCGTCTCGCACAGCAGTGCCTCGACCCCCGCGCTCAGGAACAGGCTCTCGTAGCGGGGCTTCACGAGGTCGAAGGCGTACGTGCACTCGAGGGCCTTCGGCACGACGGCGAACGTATGGCTCGCTCCGGCCCGAATGGTGGTCGGCAGCGGCTCCCCGACGTCTTCGAACTTCACGTCGGCCCCGAGGTTCTGCGCGGCGACGCCGAGCCTGATGCCGACCGGATTGAACGAATAGGCGACTCCGAGGTCGACGGCGACGCCGCCGGCGTGGAAGGAGTCGAGCCTCTCCCGAAAGTACTTGACGTTGACCCCGACCGAGAACGACCGGATGGGCGAGAAGGCGAGGCCGACGACCGCCTGGTAGTTGTTGTTCGTGAGCGGGCCGGTCGGCGTGCCGATGTCGTCGAAGCCGGGGATGTCGGGGCGATGCTGGAAGAAGAACGAGCCCGCCGCCGCGA
>JBGPBA010000325.1:0-2698 GCA_041481005.1 Candidatus Krumholzibacteriia bacterium
GCCTTTCTTCGAACCGGGCTCACCAGGGCGTTGCCTGCGTCCCGATGAGGATGAATGGGGACCAGTAGAACGGGTGCGCGAATTGAGAACTATCGAGAAGTGAAAGACGCGCATGCCTCAGTGCCTCGAATGCCGGTTCGTGGGAGCGAAGCATCGCGCCGTAGAATGTCTTCATGAGATCGGCGGTCGAGGCGTCCGACACGGGCCAGAGGCTCGCGACGACCCCACGGGCCCCCGCCGCGAGAAACGCGCGGCTCAAGCCCACGACTCCCTCGCCCCTGCTGATCATGCCTCTCGCGGATTCACAGGCCGACATCACGACGAGCTCGGGGGCCGTGGGAAGCGAAAGTATCTCGAGTGTATGGAGCTGACCATCCTCCGCCGGGTCGTTGCTCGCGCCGAGGATGATGCTCGAGTTGATCGGCTCGACGGGATCGGCGAGGCCATGCGCGGCAAGGTGAAGAATCCTCGGGGGCGATGCGCGGAGCACCTCCTTGAGCCGGGCTTCGGTCGCGTATTGCCCGACGAACACCTCCTCACGCTTTCGGTCGAGGAGGGCGCTGATGCCCTCCACTTCGGCCCTGCCGTACGGGAGCGGTCGAAGCGCCGGATCACCCTCCCGTCCGACCGACGGAAGATCGGGATCCCCCATCGCGACGAGATCGAGAGCGTGCGCCTCCTTGTCCCGCTCCGCGGTCAGCCGAAAGAAAACCGACGCCGACGGCGCATAGACGGTGCCGCACGAACGGGCGAGAAAGGGCTGATCCCTCCAGCGGGCGCCCGCCTTCGGCTCGCCCGCGAGGAGCACCTCGAAGGGCAGCTCAAAGAGAGCCCCGTCGGGGATAATCACAAGCCTCTTGGCTTTGGCGACCCGCGCCCCCGCGGGCTCCAACAGCTGTTTGTAGAGGCCCCGAGCGGCCGCGAGGAATGAGGCATCCCCGGGCCCGGGCCTCGAAACGGCGTCCCGCAGACGCTCGACCTCGTCGCTCAAAACGGACCGCCGAGCGAGCTTATGGACGGTGGTCCCGCCCCGGTCGACGACCCAGAGAAGAGAGGTCGTATCGCCGAGCGCGTACTCGAGGAAAACGGTACCCTTGGGCAAGCTCCGCCGGAGATCTTCGAGGCTCACGACGCCGGCGCCGGGCTCGAGCGCCCTCACCGACTCGCCGACCCGCCCTTCCCGCAACCGGGCGTACCGGCTCTTGAGCACCGTTTCGCGCGCAGCGTACTCCGGGGCATTCCTGTCGAGGCGATAGAGAGAGTCGAGAACCGCCTCCTCCGCGGAGGAGATCTGGGCGCCGACCGACCGCTCGAGGAGATCGAGGAGCCCGCGCGCTTTGCCCCGCTCCATCGTGTCGAATGCGCGCGCCGACCAGAGATCCCCCTTCGAATCCTTCTCGAGCGAGGCATAGTACAGGGCAACCTCTTCGAAGAGCCGCCGCCGATCGCCGGAAATGAAGCCCGTCTGGACCTCGGCGGCGCCGATGTCCGAGCGGGATTCCTCGAGAAGCCTGAAGGCCTTCTCGTAGTAGAAGTAAGCGCTGTCGGGATTCTCCCGCTCGTAGGTGTCCGCGATGCCGAACCGACACATCCATTCCATGTCGATCCCGAGAGCATTCGCGGCGGAGTCGATCCGCCGGAAGGTCTCCCTCGCCTCTTCGCGCTTCCCGAGCTCCGCCAATGCATTCGCCATGCGCAGCTCCGCGTAAAGGGCGCCGAGCTCCAAGCCGCGGGTCCGATTCTGATCGCGCACCTGCGCGAAATGCTGGAGCGCCGCTTCATAGCGCCCCTCGTCGAATTCGATATTGCCGGTGAGCGTGAGGGCTTCGAGAAGCTGCTGCGAGTTCTTCGATCGTTCGGCCACGGCTCTCGCGCTGTCGGCGCAGGCGAGCCCCTGCGTGAAGGCGCCGAGATCCCGGTAGAGCGATCCGAGATACATGAGAGCCTCACTCTGATACGTCGCGTCTCCGAGCTCGCGGGACGTCGACAGATAGGCAACGTAGTCATCGCGTGCGCGATCGAGCTCTCCTATTTCGAGGTTCACGTTGCCCCTGTTTCTCGAGAGCTCGGCGGTCTGCCGAGGATCGGGCGAGAGGGCAATGAGCTTCTGAACCGTGTCGAGCTCCGCGAGACTTTCCCGGAACCCCCCCATGAATCTCAGGGCGTCGGCCAGGTTGAGACGACAGGAAACCTCGGTGTGACGATCCTCAGCCGCGCGCGAGATTGTTATCCCCCGGCGGTAGGTTTCACACGCCTCCCTCAGCCTTCCCATCTCGAAGCACGCGTTGGCGCTTCCGATCAGCACCTCGACCATCTGCTGCGGCGTGCCGTCCTTCTCGAGGATCGCGAAAGCCTCAGCGAACTTGTCGCGCGCCTCGGCGAGGCGGCCGAGGCGCAGGTAGGCGTTTCCCATGTAGGTGAGAGACGTGCCGAGCCCCGCGAGATCCCCCGTCTCGCGACGGAGCTTCACGGCCTGCGTATACAAGTCGATCGCGGCGGCATAGTTCCCCGTTTGAAAATTGAGCGTGCCGAGACCATTCAGTGTTTTTCCCTCGAGGATGCGGTCGTCAATGGCGCGGCGCTGCGTCAGGGCATTCTCATAGCTCGTCCGCACGGCATCCCAGTCGTTCCGATACCAGTGCGCCACCCCGAGGCTCCCCCAGACGACGGCCGTCGATCGTCGGTCGTCGATCTTCGC
>JBGPBA010000326.1:0-2688 GCA_041481005.1 Candidatus Krumholzibacteriia bacterium
CAACAAAATAGCAATCCAGTGCCGGGGATCCCGAGAACCGACTACTGGCTCAACGCATGCGCCATGGCGCAGCGGCTCTTCTTATGCGCTCAGCCCCTCATCGCCGATTCGAATAGCGGCTCGAACGGCCGCACGACCTTCACCGGCCGGATCTCGGGCGGCGGATGCGCGCTTACTCAGGGAATTTACATCGCCGTTCAGGGGAAGGTGATCCTGTATCAAGGAAGGGACTACGAGTGCATCAATCCTCTGTGCCTCAACATTGTCATCAAAGGTCCAGATCTGACGGGGTCGGGCGGCAAGCCGGACGGCGTCGTCGACCTGCTCGACTTTGCCAGATTCGGCCTGAGCTACAATAAAGGCTCAAGCAATCCCGACTTCAATCCGTGTTGCGATTTCAGCGATGATAACTGGTGCGCCCTGGACGATTTCACCTTCTTCAGGCAGCATTACCAGCACCGGTGTCAATGAGATCTCGGCGCCCCCGCAGCGAGAACGACACGAATCTCATCGGCGACGCCTGCCCTGAAGCTCCTCGGCGAATAGCCGAGATCTCTCGCGGCCTCCGAATAGTCATACTGCTTGTCCTCGCGGAGCCGCGCGAGCTGCTCCCGCTGGACGATTGCGCGCCCCAGAATCTTCTCGATCGCTCCGGCGGCTGCCTCGGCGAGGCCAAGAGACACGGGCACCGTGAGGATCCTTTTCCCCAGTATTTCTGAAATAATGCTCACGATCTCGCGAAGCGAATGCGCGCTCCCGCCCGGGACGTCGTAGCTTTTCCCGATCGCCGCGTCCGACTTGAGCGTCTCGAGAATGCACGCGGCGAGATCGTCTGCGTGGACCGGTTGAAATATCGTCTTCCCGCCGCCGGGCAAAGGCACCACGGACGCCTTCGCGACGAGCCGGATGAGCCTCGAGATGTTTCGGTCCTCGAGGGTCCCGTAAATCATCGTCGGTCGAAGGATGGTGTACGGGACCCCGGATCGCTCGATGGCGCCTTCGGCGGCCCGGATGTCTCCCGCAATGCTCGACCTCTGGGAATAGAAGCTCGTCGAGCTCACCGCGACGAGTCTCTTCATCCCCGCGCAGGCTTCGAGAACTGCGCCCGCGTGGAAGATGGAGGAGATGAGAATGACCGTATCCTGTCCCTGGTAGACCCTCTTCAGGCTCTCGGGATTCGAGGCGTCGCCGCCCGCGATCTTCACGCGAAATGGGAGCAGCCTCTCGCCGCGGCCGCTGGGTCGGCAAAGGCAGGTGATCGGAATGCCGCTGAGGGATTCGTCGTTTGCGATACGGCGAAGGAGCGACTGACCCGTATTCCCCGTCGCGCCCGTAATGAATATACTGCGAACCACTCGCTCAGCCCGCCTTGACCGCTTCTAGCGTGAACTTCGGCGGATTGAGGATGTGCCTTTTCACCGTGCAGAGGTCCACTGCCCGAACGAGCCCTTCCTTGTATTTGTCCGGGAAATCCTTTGGAAGCTCGATGCGGATCGCGACCTGGGTGACCATCTTGGTCTCGGGATCGCGCTCCATTTTCTGCACGAATTTGATTTCGTCGAGCGGGATGCCGCGGTTCCGGCAGTAATCGACGACGTAGACGCCGCCGCACGTCGCGAGAGATGCGAGGAAAAGGTCGAAGGGCGACGGGGCCGAGCCGTCCCCACCCGCCTCGCGGGCCTGATCGGTCTGTATCGTGAAGCCCTTGTACTCGGCGTAGACCTTCTTATTTCCGGGGAATCTGACCGTGATCTCGGTCTGCATATGTACCTCCGCGGCAGGAAGAAAAAATGCCTGAGGGGGGATTTGAACCCCCACGGGGTGTCCCCACTGCGCCCTGAACGCAGCGCGTCTACCAGTTCCACCACTCAGGCATAAATCATTTGCAGAACATGAGGATAATGGAAGGGTGGCCCGTTGTCAAGGCCGGCTGGAGAACGGACCATCGATGCGGCGCGCACACGACTCCTGCCGCCGCCTCGAGGGCAAACCATTGCCGCGGCGCGCACACAAGTCTTGACGCCACCGCGGTTTTGCGCTTGCACGGAGCATGCGGCCGGTTTTAGTATCCGGCCGAACCGGCAGGGGTCAGCGGGTTCGCAAAAAGGGAGGAGACGGAATGAACAAAGTATTCGCGGTGCTTCTATGCCTGCTGCTGCTCCCGGCCTGCAGCGGCAAGACGACGAGGGAGATCGATCTCAGCACGGACGTCGCCGAGGACGCCGATTTCTCGAGCGCCGACCTCGCGCGGATCACCGACGGCATGATGAATTCGCTCGCGGCGAACGGCCTCTTCCAGCAGTACGAGGCGCAGAACGCCGGCGAGAAGCCGGTCATGCTGCTCGCGAAGGACCTCAGGAACAACACCGACGAGCACATCAACACGAGACTCATCCTCGAGAAGATCCGCACGCGCATGATCAACGAGGGGCTCGCCCAGTTCGTCGACGATCAGGCGTTCGACACGGCCCTCGACCAGCTCAACTTGCAGGCCTCCGACCTTTACGACAATACGAAAGCGGCGAAGATCGGAAGGTTCGTTGGGGCCAAGTACGTGCTCCGCGGCACGATCAGCAACATCCGCAAGGTCGAGGGGCGCGAGAACATCAACTACATGAACGTCACCCTCGACATCTTCGAGGTCGAGACGCTCCTCATCAAGTGGACCGATGAGGTCGAGTTCAAGCG
>JBGPBA010000327.1:0-2680 GCA_041481005.1 Candidatus Krumholzibacteriia bacterium
GCACCGACTTGAGCCCGATCGCGACCGACTGCTGCCGCGTCTCGCCGCCGACGAGAACCTCGTGAGGAACTCCCACGATCTCGGACGCGATCTCCTTCTCGGCCTCCCCCTCCCACCCCGAGGGAACCATTACGATGTAGCGGGAGATGCCTCCCCACGCGTTGAGGGCTCGAAGGGACCATGCCAGGAGCGGCCGTCCCTCCACCGGGTAGAAGCTCTTCGGCATCTCGCGGCCGAAGCGCACGCCTCTGCCGGCCGCCGCGACGATGCACACAATCTGGTCAGCCATTCGTTATTCTCCGCCCGTGCTCCTCAGAATATCGATATCTTGACGTACTTCTTCGGGTTCGCCTTTACGTCCGCGATGAGGTCGTCGAGGCTCTTCACCGTCTTGTCGAGGCTGTCGATGAGCGTGCGGTCGTTGATCAGGGAGCCGAGCGTATTGTCTCTTCGTCCGAGCCTCGAGCTGATCATCGTGAGGGTGTCGGCGAGCTCGGCGGCCTGCTTCACGAGGCCGGGAAGGTCGCGCCCGATCGTCGCGTACGTCGAGAAAATCGTATCGATGTTCGATTCGTTGCGCGCCAGCAGCCCGTCGATGCGGTCCGCGGAGCGCCTGAAGGAGCGCATCCCCGCCTTGATCTCCGGGCTGTCGTCTTTCATGAACTGGTTGAGCTGCGCCGTGAGTTCGGCGAGGTTCTCGATCGTCCGCTTGAGCTTGTCCCCCTGCGTGAGGATCGTCGCGACGCGCTGCATGTCCTTCGTGAGCGACGTGAGCTCCCCCATGATGCCGCCGAGGGAGGCGAGCGCCTCGGCGACGCCGGGATCGTAGACCCCCTGCATGATCGAGCCCGGCTCGAGGAAATGGTCGGAGGCGCCGAGCATGATCGTGACGATTCGCTCCCCCATGATCCCGATCGTCTGGAGAACGATTTGCGAGTCATCGGGAATCTTCGCCTTCGCGCTCAGATCGATCGTGACGAGGACGTCCCGCTGGCGGAGCTGCACCCGCTTGATTTTCCCCATCTCGACGCCGTTCAGGAATACCTTGTCGCCCGGGGTGGCCCCGAGCGCCATCGAAAACACGGCGTGGAGCTCGTATGTCTCCCGTGAAATCTGGAAGCCCTGGAACCACATGAGGCCGATGGTGAGCGCGAGGACCGCGATGAAGACGGTGAATCCGATTCTCATCTCGAGCGATTTGTACTGCATGGGCCCCCCGCTTTCGAAGCGGCTCGTACGCTGATCACGCGGGCGCCTATCAAGGCCTGCGCTCGGCTCCTCCCCCGCCGTCACACCGGCTGGAGCGGGCCTTTGGCGTTCCCCTCGATGAACTGCCGTAGGATCGGATGATCGGTCGCGCGCACCTCGTCGGGAGTTCCCGAGTAGATGATCTTCCCCTCATGAAGCATCGCGATGCGGTCCCCCACGCGGTACGCGCTCTTGATATCGTGGGTGACCACAACCGACGTGATTTTCAGCTCTCTTTGGAGCGTGCGGATGAGCTCGTTTATGACATCCGCCATGATCGGATCGAGCCCGGTCGTCGGCTCGTCGTAGAGCACCACCTGGGGGTCCATGACGACCGCCCGCGCAAGCCCGATGCGCTTCTTCATCCCGCCGCTCATCTCGGCGGGGAACTTGTCGTGGACGTCGTTCAGGCCGACGAGCTTGAGCTTTTCCGTGACGATCTTCGCGATCTCCTCTTCCCCCAGCTCCGTATGCTTGCGAAGCGGGAGAGCGACGTTTTCCCCGACCGACATGGAGTCAAAGAGCGCCGAGCTTTGGAAGAGCATACCAAAGTGCATTCTCATTTGAAATACCTTTTTCCTGTCGAACCGGGTGATGTCCTCATGATCGAACAGAATGGCCCCGCTGTCGGGGCGGATGAGCCCGGTGATGTGCTTGAGGAGCACGCTCTTGCCGCAGCCGCTGCGCCCGATGACGACGAGTGTCTCTCCTCGCTGGATGTCGAGGTCGAGCCCGTCGAACACACGCACCTCCTCGAAGGCCTTGGCGACCTCCCGGAGCTCGATGATCGGATCGCTCATGCGCTGCAGCATCGCGGTGCCTCCTCACGACGACGGGGCGAAAATGATCCGGAAAATGAGGGTTGCGAGCAGGTAGTTCGACACGAGGATGAGGAGGCACGAAGAGACGACCGCCCGCATGGTCGCGATGCCGACCCCTTCCGCCCCGCCCTTCGTCTCGAACCCGTTGTAGCAGCCCATGAGGGCGATGATGAATCCGAAAACGAAGGTCTTCATGAGGCCGCCGACGAGGTCCTGCGTGTGGAAGAGGAGTTTCAATCCGCTCCCGAAGGTGTTGACTCCCACGTGGAGCGAGATGTTCGCGACGACCATTCCGCCGAGGATCGCGAGCAGATCGGAGAAGATCGTAAGGACGGGGAGCATGATCGTCGCCGCGATGACCCGCGGCAGCACGAGATACTCGACCGGGTCGATCGCGATCATCTCCATCGCGTCGATCTGCTCGGTGACCTTCATCGTGCCGAGCTCCGCGGCGATCGACGCGCTCACCCGGCCCCCGACGACGAGCGCCGTGAGCACCGGCCCGAGCTCGAGGATGACCGACTTGCCGACGACCGTGCCGATATACTTGAGGGGTACGTATCCGTGGAACTGGTACGCCGCCTGAACCGCGGTCACCGCGCCGACGAAGA
>JBGPBA010000328.1:0-2668 GCA_041481005.1 Candidatus Krumholzibacteriia bacterium
ACATCCTCTTCGACGAATCGAAGGTCGACGTCGGGAAGCATTTCGCGAACAAGATCTGGAACGCGGCGCGGTTCGTCCTGAGCCAGGAAGCCGAGACGGGCGGGAGCGAAGGCTCCGGCGCGCCGGAGCGCGGGGCCGGGACCCCCGCGGACTCCGCGGCGCGGGACGCCTCGAGGCCCGGCGTCGACGGTCCGGCGGAGCTCTACGCGTCGATCTTCGGAGAGGCCGCCGGCGGGGATCTCTCCTTCGGCTGGGAGGAGCGCTGGATTCTGAGCCGGCTCGCGCGCCGGAGCGCCGATATCGATCAAAGCATCGCGTCGTATCGTTTCGACGAGGCCGCCCGGGGCGCCTACGACTTCTTCTGGCACGAGTTCTGCGATTGGTACCTCGAGCTCTCGAAGGGCGCCTTCAGGGAGGGCGGCTCGAGGGCGCGCGGCGCGGCCGCGACGGCGCGGACGGTGCTCGGCGCCTCGATGATCCTTCTCCATCCGATCATGCCCTTCATCACGGAGGAGATTTGGAGTATGCTGAGCCCGGGAGGCCCCGTACTCGCCGGCTATCGCTTCCGAGGCGTACCCGAGCATTATCTCGACAGCAAGCTCGAGTCGGATGTAGAATCTTCCTTTAAGGAAATAGTCACGGCAATACGGAACCTGCGGCAGAGCTTCAACATTCCGCCGGGGAAAGGCGTGCCGGCGATCATACGCTGCGAATCGACGGGCGGGAGGCTCGCCACGCTGGAGAGCTTCCGCGAGCCGATCCGTCAGCTCGCCCGTGTCGATGAGCTCACGATCGCGGCGGGCGCGGCGAAACCCGCGCGGAGCGCCGCGGCCGGCCTCGCGGGGGTCGAAGTGTACCTGCCGCTCGCCGGCATCGTCGACATCGACGCCGAGAAGAAGAGGCTCGCGAGGGATCTCGAGAAGGTGTCGCGCGAGTGCGAGAAGATGGAGGCGAGGTTGGGTGACGGCCGCTTTCTCGAGAAGGCGCCGCCCGAGGTTGTCGAGCAGGAGAGGGCGCGATTCGGCGAGCTCTCCGATCGGAGGCGGCGGATTGCCCGAATCCTGGAGGATCTGGCATGAGCGAAGAGCCGAAGCGGAAGGTCGAAAGGCAGGCAAAAATGCCGTTTGACGAGATCAAGTGGGAAGAGGACGGTCCGCCATCCCCGGGCGAGGAGAAGCCCGCGGCGCCGCAGCCGGAGGCCCCCCGAGCCTCGGACGATGAGCGGCCCGCCGAGCCTCGAAAGGAGGCGCCGGAGTCTCTCCGGGACGAGAAGCCGAAGGCGCCCCGGGAAGGGATCATGAGGACGCTGCCGGGAGAAAGGCTGCGGATATCGTCGGCGGACGAGCCCGACCGACCGCCCGAAGAGAAGCCCGCGGGGCCGTCCATCGAGAAACCGGCAGAGGGCCCGCCGAAAGCCGAGCCGGAGACCTCCGAGATTCTTCAGGGAGAAGATACGATCGGGGAGATTCTGCTCGCCGCGCGGGAGCGCGAGGGTCGAAGCCTCGAGTTCATGAGCGAGGAAACGAAGATTCCCAAGCAGATGCTCCAGTACCTCGAGACCGACAACTTCGAGGCGATACCGGCGAAGGTCTACGTGAAGGGGTTCCTCAAGACGTACGCGGGCGCTCTCGGGCTCGAGGTCCAGCACATCCTGAGCAAGTACGAGGTGCTGACCGGGCAGACGCACAAAACGAAGGGCGATCACTGGGAGGTGGAGACCGAGGTGGTCGAGGAGAAGCTCGCCTCGCCGAAATGGCTTCGGCGCCTCATCCTTCCCGTCATCGGCGTCATCATCCTTATCATCATTCTCATCAGGGTCGGCGTGAAGAGAGAAGACGGGGTGGAGCCCCGACGCCAGCCCGACCTCAAGGAGGAGCTCCTTCAGAAGCAAGCCCAGCCGTCGCAGTCGCAGAAGGTCGAGACCGCCGAGACCCAGGTCCCCGCCGAGACCCGGGTCCCCGCCGAGACGGCGCCGGTCGTCGCCGAGCCCCCGGCCGCCCCCGGACCGATGGAGCTTCGGCTCTCCGCGCTCCCGGGCGACAGCTCATGGGTCGAGCTCACGACGGTCTCTGCCGAGAACGGGGTGCCGAGAAAGATGGCGTACCGTTTCATGCTGCTCCCGAGCCACTCGCTGGGCTTCCAGGCGACGGAGCAATTCATTCTCACCAAGGTCGGCAACGCCGGCGGCGTCATCCTCGAGCTGAACGGCGTGAAGCTGCCCCCTCTCGGCCGGAAGGGAAAGGTCGTCACCGACCATCGGATCACGAGGGACGATCTCCCCAAGGACAAGCGGAAGCGCTCGTAGCGCCGCGGCGGGTGCACCATGTCCCTCTTTCGCCTCACATCTCCGTACGGGCCGACGGGCGACCAGCCCCGGGCGATCGAGAGCCTCGTCGCGAACATCGATGCGGGTAGGCGCTTCCAGACGCTGCTCGGCGTCACGGGCTCCGGCAAGACGTTCACGATGGCGAACGTGATCGCGCGGTGCGACATGCCGGCGCTCATCATCTCGCACAACAAGACGCTCGCGGCACAGCTCTACGGCGAGATGAAGAGCCTCTTCCCGGACAACGCGGTCGAATATTTCATCAGCTACTACGACTACTACCAACCCGAAGCGTTCATCCCCTCGACCGATACCTACATCGAGAAGGACGCTTCGATCAAC
>JBGPBA010000329.1:0-2645 GCA_041481005.1 Candidatus Krumholzibacteriia bacterium
CGCCGGCTCACCATTCTCCGTGAAATAAAACGGGTAGTTGTGCCCCGCGTTCGAGTAGGTGAACCGATGGTTTCGGTAGTCGAGCACCCCGCAGAAGAGGGTGGCGAATTTATCCGCATCCGTGCTTCGGTAGAGGAGCGCGTTCGAGCGATCCAGGCACTCTCGAGGAGAGGCCCACATGTCGATTTGTCCGCGGAGCGTCGCTTGAAGGTTGGCCATGAGGAGCGCGGCGGGCATCCCTTTGCCGGACACGTCGCCGAGGCAGAAGCCGAGCCGGTCGTCTCCCATCTGGATGAAGTCGAAATAATCTCCGCCGACGGTCTTTGCCGGAACGCTGATCCCGGCGATGTCGTAGCCGGGGATTTTCGGAGCCTCCTTCGGGAGCAGATTCATTTGAATGTCATACGCGAGCCGCATCTCTTCCCGCATAAGCTTGAGATTCTGCTCCTCGGTCGCGAGACGCGCGTACTCGATCGTCTGCGCGGACTGGCTGGCGATAATGCCGAGGAGACGCTGATCCGCCTCGCTGAAGCCCCCGTCGGTCCGCTTGTTGAACAGGTTGAGCATGCCGATCATTCGTCCCTTGAGCACGAGCGGAACGCTGAGGATCGACCGGATCGGGTCGTCCGCCCGATCCTTGAATTGGAAACGGGAATCGCTCTGGAGATCGTTCACGAGAAGCGGTTTCTGGTTCTTGAGCATCCACCCGGTGAGCTCGGCGTCGAGGCGGAAGGGTACGGTCTGGTGGGAGGTGTCCGCCCCGCGAATCATCGTGTGGAAGGCATTCCCTTTGTCGCGGTTGTTGAGGAGCGTGATCGTCGCCTGCTCGACCTTGAGGTGCTTGATGCACTTGTGCACGATGAGCTCGATGATTTGCTCGAGCGAAAAGGTCGAGCTGATCGCGGTGGCGATGTCGTTCAGGACGGAGAGCTCCTCGACCGCGGCCCGCAGCCGCTGATTTTCGCGCTCGACGCGATCGAAAGTGGTGTCCTTATCCGCTTCGGCCATGAATGTCCCCCAGGTGATCGTTTTCGCAAACTATTCTACAGCAGGGCGCTGGAATCTGCAAACAATTACAAAATAGCCCCGCGCGAGGCGCGGCGAAGATTGTCCTTGCAGACTAAACAAATGTTTAGTACGCTCCGCATCGATTGAAGAAAGGTGGTTTCCGGTGGGGTACGTCCCGCTCCATACGCACAGCGTCTATAGTCAGTACGAGAGCTTGATGACGATCAAGGAGCTCGTGTTGAGAGCCGCCCACCTCGAGCTCCCGGCGCTCGCGCTCACCGATCACTGGTCGACGTACGGGCATCATGAGTTCTTCCGTCTCGCGACGGAGCACGGGATACGGCCGATACTCGGAGCCGAGATGCGGCACGCCTCGCTCACGGGGTCGGGAGGGCTTTACCATCTGACGGTCCTCGCCGAGAACGAGACGGGTTACGCCAACCTCGTATCGCTTGTGACGCGGCATTCGATGAAGGACAAAGAGCCGTTTGTGACTCCCGAAGAGCTCTCCGAGTTCCGGGAAGGGTTGATCGTCCTCACCGGATGTCTCAGGGGCGAAGCCGCGCAGGCGATCCTCCACGGCACGCTCGGGAGGGCGAAGGCCGTCATCGAGAGGCTCGTTGAGATATACGGGCCTACGAACGTTTTCGCCGAATTGATGAATCACACCGCGGCAAGCGAGCGGCTCGTCATCGATCAGCTCACGATCATTTCAGGGCGGCTCGGCGTCCAGGCGGTCGCCACGAACAACGACAAGTATCTGGTCAAGGAAGACGCGGAGCATTACGGGGTCTTGAGGTCGATGGCCAGGAGAGATTCGAACGGCGCCTCGGTCGGGGGGCACGAGGAGTCCTACCTCAAGAGGGAGAGGGACGTTGCTCCATATTTCCCGGGAGAGAGCGGACCGCTCGAGCGCTCGGGAGAGATCGCCAACCGATGCTCGGTCGATCTCGGTCGCTCGGGCCGGATACGGTTTTCCACCGCCGGCAATCCCGATGAGGGGCTCAAGAACATGTGCGAGCGGCGGTTTCTCCTCAAGTTCCACCATCGCCCGCACGACGAGAGGCGGTACTTGAGGAGCGCTTTGAGCCGCGAGCTCGAGGCGGCCCGGGCGCAGGACGTGTGCGATTTCCTCGTCTTCGTCCGCGAGCTCTTCCTCGAGGCGGCAAATCGAGGCGTCTGGCTCGAGGTCGTCGGAAGCGATCTCCTCGACAGCCTCCTCGCCTACGTTCTCGGGATCGTGCCGCTCAACCCGCTCGACCAGGATCTCGTTTTCGAATCCTTCACCGCGCGCCCCGGGGCGCCGCCGTTCGTCGAGATGATCACGTCCGAGGAGCGCAAAGAGATCTTCCTCGAGCTTCTCGGCTCGCTCCTGCCCGGGTACCGGGCGAGCTTCCAGATGACCGAGGAGGAGGTATCTCTCGCCACGATCGCGCGGGAGGTGGGCGAGCGTCTCGAGGCACCGCACGATCTCCGCGACAGAATCAACCGGGAGCTCGCGTACGCGAAGCGGCGGCATTCCGTCGCCGCGCTCCTCGAGGACTCGGACGTCCTCATGCACCTCTACGCGACGGACCCCGTCGCGAAGCGCATTTTGCAGACCTCCTGTGCGCTTCAGGGGAAGATGTTCCACCTGA
>JBGPBA010000330.1:0-2640 GCA_041481005.1 Candidatus Krumholzibacteriia bacterium
AGCGAGAACGTAAGGGCTCGCGCGTGAAAGGTCAATGGAAATCACGGCCCGGCGCGGGGCCTGTCGCTGATTGCGCCATGCCCCACGGCGGGGGTCCTGTCGCCGATTGCGCCCCGTCCGTGCTCGCTTTCGCTGCGCGCGGGCGGGGGCCCCATCGGCGCCACCCGCGCCTCTCAACGTAGCGCGGACGGAACCACTCCGAGGTGCACCAATTGATGAATGAAAAGAAGTACTTCAGGTTCCCGCCGTACGGTCTCATCGGTCTCGCCGTCATCCTCGCCGCCGAGATGCTCCTCTGGCGCGGAAACCGGTTAGTGGGAACCTACTTCACCGCGCTCGTCTGGACCGGCTACATCATTTTCATCGACGCGCTCGTCGCCATGCGAAAGGGCTCCTCGCCCATCAGCTCGCGGCGGCGGGAATTCGCCCTGCTCATTCCCATCTCAATCATCTCATGGTATATCTTCGAAGGGGTGAACCTCCTTCTCAAGAACTGGTCCTATGTGAATCTTCCGCCGAGCGCGGCCGAGCGGTGGCTCGGCTACGCCTGGTCCTACGCGACGATCACGCCGGCCATTTTCATCACCGCGGAACTCATCGAGAGCTTCTTCGGGACCCGGCTCCAGGGGCGCCGAAAGGTCGACTTCAGCCCCACGACCGAGCACGCCTTCTTCTACCTCGGCTTTCTCCTGTTCGTCGTCACCCTCGTCTTTCCCTCGCCCTACCTGAGCCCGCTCCCCTGGATGAGCGTGCTCTTCTGGTTCGAGGGAATGAACGACAGGCTCAAGATCGGCTCGTTCTCCGAGAAGTTCCGTTCGGGGGATTACGGGCTTTTCGTCTCGCTCATCATCTCGGGGGCGGTGTGCGGGATTCTTTGGGAGTCGTGGAACTACGGGGCGCTCACGAAGTGGCACTACCACGTTCCGTACCTTCCGAACGTGAAGCTCTTCGAGATGCCGGTGCTCGGCTACCTCGGATTTCCGGCCTTCGCCGTCGAATGTTATCTCCTCTACAGGTTCTTCCGGTTCCTCACCCCCGCCAAGAGCTCGGAAGACGTGCTCGGCATCGGCTGGGATGAAACGCTCCGGGGAGGCCCCGTTGAATAAGATCGACACGCTGCGCGGGCTCATCGCACGATCGAGCGCCGCCGTCTTCGACTTCGACAACGTCATCGCCGATTCGGAGCCGTATCATTTCGAGGCGTATCGGCGCGTGTTCGAGAAGCGCGGACACGTCCTCGACCCGAGCGAGTACTGGCGCGAGTGGACCTCGCGGGGAGGCGGCGCCGAAGGAGAGATCAGCCGGCATCGCCTCGATATGAACCCGAATGAGATCCGCGCGGAGAAGGATCCGGTCTACGCCGCCTTCTGCCGCTCGGGGGAGATCAAACTCTTTTTCGAGGCGCTTCGCGTCGTCGACGCGTTCAGGAGAACCGGGCTCGTTCTCGCCATCGCCTCGGGATCGTACGAGGCCGACATCAGGGCGATCCTCCGGGCCAATGGTGCCGAGGAGATCTTTCGCGTCATCGTCGGGAAGGACGGGATCGAGCGATACAAGCCGCACCCCGAGACCTACCTGCTCGCGGCCGAGGAGCTTCAGACGGCTCCCGGCGCATGCCTCGCGATCGAGGACGCCGACAAGGGGATCAAGAGCGCCAAGGGCGCGGGCATGAGCGTGATACTCATCGAGACCGAAATCACGAGAGACCTGCACATATCGGGCGCCGACCTCGCCTGCGCGGACCTCGGCGAGCTCCACGGGCTCCTCGAAAAAATTCTTGTCGAAAAAAGATGAGGCCCGTGCCGCCCTGCGGGGCGATTGTCACGGGCCTTCGAGAGATGCTGTTGCCGCAGGCCCCTGGGACGGGCCGTCGGCTCAGGCTATTGATACAAGCTCTTGATCGCGCCCCACGACACCGAGCGAACCGATATCTCGCACTGCGTGAACACCGTGTCGACCGAAGAGCACTCCACGAACGAGCTCTTGATGATGTTGTCCGCCGCGTCGCGCGTGAGCGAGAAAGCCTTGTAATAGAGCGTCGCCTGGTTCTGGATTCCCGTGTGATAGAAGAACTGGCCCTCGCCCGGCGTGCTCGGCGCCTCGACGACGAGCTTGCCGTCCTCGTAGTCGGTGGGGTATTGGTCGGTGCGGCAGCGGATCATGGTCCGGTTGCCGCCGCCGCCGGTCCACGTGAGCTTCACCGAACAGCTCGGCCCCATCTGGGCCTTGAAGTCGCGCACCGCCGCGCTCGGCTCCTCGCACATCGGCTGCTGACACGCGTAGAGGAAGTTCTGACCGATAAAGCCTCCGTGCCGCGGCGCGAACGCATTGTGCGGGTGCCCGTACAGGTCGAGCGCGTACATCTTGCCCGTCTGGGCGTTCGGCTTGAGATCGATCCACACGGGGTCGCTGCCGCGGACCCTGACGACCACGACGCTCCCGACGCGAACCGGCGCGCAGCACGGTCCGCTCGACTGGAGCGAGAGGTCCATGCGCCAGCCGGCCGCGGTGCGGCTGACCGAGCTCGCGGCCATCCCGAAGCAGCCGTCGGGATTGTAGACGCCGAGCGACTCGTTCGACTCGACGGCGAACTCGAGGAACTGAATCCCCTCGTGCAGATTGTAGGCGTAGATCGGAACC
>JBGPBA010000331.1:0-2633 GCA_041481005.1 Candidatus Krumholzibacteriia bacterium
CAAACCTCTTGCACGGCATGGAGTAACGCGGTTACTCGCATTGGAGGAAGGCACAATGCGAAGCATTCGTAGACTTTTTGCGAGCACTCCGGGCCGCTTCGGGCGCCCCGGGTCGAAGAGATCTCTCCTTTGCCGGATAGGAATCGCCGGCTTTACGATACTTGAGCTTGCCATCGTTTGCGAGATCATCGGCTTCCTGGCCACGATCGTCATGTCGAACTACTATCGTTCGAAGAAGGCCGCCGAGGTCGCCGTCACCGTGGAGAACCTGAGGAACGTTCAGACGGCGCTGACTTCGTATTATGCGATGCAGAACAGCTATCCGCAGACTCTCAACCAAATCTGGCTCCAGTTTTACAATGGCAAGGTCATCGAGGACTTCGCCTATGCGACCGTCAACGGCGGCGGGGACGATTTCGCGTTCTTCCCGAGCAACAGCGCCGACATCCGCATCGGTGGACCGGGATTCGATCAATATGCGATCAAGAGCAAGAAAAGCCTGATCCCCTACGCCCTCTATATATACGGGGAT
The DNA here is from genome assembly GCA_041481005.1 of Candidatus Krumholzibacteriia bacterium. Taxonomy (GTDB): domain Bacteria; phylum Krumholzibacteriota; class Krumholzibacteriia; order Krumholzibacteriales; family Krumholzibacteriaceae; genus SSS58A. The sequence continues at coordinate 533 of JBGPBA010000331.1, forward strand.
GTCGCGACATCGGCGAAGATCGTACATTAGACCGAGCGTCCTTCGGCCGTCAGCCGTCCCAAAGGGCTTCCCCACCGAAAGCATCCGTGCTATATTTCGCAGGATTGACCCGCTCGCATCTGCCGGGATACCGGCGAACACTTTTCCCACGGGAGTCGGCTATGCACAAGGCAGCGTGCTTCTTCGTCGTCTGTGCCCTCGTCGTTGCGCTCTCCTCGGTCGGCGCGGGGGGCGGACCATCGGAGGAAATAATGAAGCTCCATCGGAGTGCGATCGTCTTCGATGCCCACTGCGACACGGCCATGCGCCTCATCGGCGATCACAAGATAGACCTCGGCGCGCGCCGCGAGCCTGGGCGCATGGGCGGGCACATGGATCTTCCCCGCATGAAGGATGGCGGGCTCGACGCCCAGATCTTCGCCGCCTGGGTCGATCCCGAGCTGCCCGAGAGCACGTACGTCGATCGCGCCAGGCAGATGATCGACGCGGTCAAGGAGCAGGCTCGACTGCACCCGGACACGCTCGCGGTCGCCCTCTCGGGGCGCGACGTGGCGAGAATCGTCAAGGAAGGCAAGATCGCCGCGGTGCTCGGCATCGAGGGCGGCCACGTCATTGACCAGAGCCTCGCTACTCTCGATGATTTCTACGCGCGCGGCGTGCGCTGCCTCACGCTGACCTGGATGAATACGAACAAGTTCGCCGATTCCGTCAACGATACGACGTTATGGGGAGGGCTGAACGACTTCGGGCGGTCGGTGGTCCGCGAGATGGATCGGCTCGGCATGATGGTCGACTGCGCGCACGTCTCCGACAGCACGTTCTTCGAGGTCCTCAAGGTGACAAAGAACCCCGTTCTCATCTCGCACTCGTGCATGCGCGCCCTCTGCGACATCCCGCGGAACGTGAGCGACGACGAGCTCCGCGCGCTCAAGAAGAACGGCGGCGTCATCTGCGTGAACTACTTCCCCGGCTTTCTCGATAAGGAATACAACGACAAAGTGACCAAGGTCTGGGACGAGATGCGCAAGCGAATGCCTGCGCTCGTCGAGAAGTACGGCGGCGACCGCGAGAAGGCGTGGGCGGAGCTTCAGCCGGAGATGCACGAGCGGACGAAGGACGTCGCCCCGGTGCCCGTCTCGCGGCTCATCGACCACATCGACCACGCGGTCAAGGTCGCGGGCGTCGACCACGTCGGGCTCGGCTCCGACTTCGACGGGATCAACGTCACGCCGGTCGGGCTCGAGGACGTCTCGAAGCTCCCCGTGATCACCGAGGAGCTGAAGAAGCGCGGCTACTCGGACGAAGACGTGAAGAAGATTCTCGGCGGGAACCTCCTCAGGCTCATGGAAAAAGTCTGCAAGTAGCGGGACAGCCCTGAGTGGGCCCGCCGACGGAGCATTGGAGCTATCCTGCGACAGCGTTGCAGTCAGGAGGGGTCCGCCTCCGGAGCAATAGGAGCTATCCTGCGACAGCTTTGCAGCCTGGAGGGGGTCCGCCGACGGAGCATTGGCGCTTCCTAGCCTGCTCCGGAGGCGGACCCCCTCCAGGCCCTTCCGCTCAATTGGCGAGGATGGCCTCGACGGAACCCCCGAAGTGCCGATCGACGATGAGCCCGCCGAGCTTCCCGAGAGCGTCAAGGGGTATCGTGCTCACGTCCAAGCCCCCGAAGCGCCCGGGGAAGGCCCTGAAATAGAGCGTACGATAGTCCTTCGCGATCCCCGCCTTTTCCGCCGCGTAATCAATGGCGTCCTTGAGGCCGCCGATCCTGTCGACGAGCTTGAGGTCGAGGGCCTGCGTGCCGAGGTAGACGCGCCAGCCGCCGATCTCGCGAACCCGCTCGGGGCTGAGATGGCGCCCCTCGGCCACCTTGTCGACGAAAACTCCGTACATCTCGTCGATGTAGCCGCCGAGCATCTTCATCTCCTCGTCGGTGTAGTGGCGACTCCACGACATGCCGTCCGAGTGCTCCCCTTCCTTGAAGACCTCGTTCGTGACGCCGATCTTCTCGTAGAGGCGCTCGATGACGGGCTTGAACCAGACGACCCCGATGCTTCCCGTGATGGTGAACTGGTCGGCGAAGATCGCGTCCGCGTACATCGAG
>JBGPBA010000332.1:0-2628 GCA_041481005.1 Candidatus Krumholzibacteriia bacterium
AGGATCCACACGACGAGCCACGAGAATATGAGATTGAAAACCCACGCCGTGAGGTAGCCCCATCCGTTGAAACGCCACCAGACGACCTGGAGGATGCCGGGGAGCCAGACGCCCGCCGCCATGATCCACAGCGCGAAGATGAGCCACTCGGTGATGTTCTCCATGATCGAGCCGAAGATGAACGACCCGAGGAGAAGGATGAGCGTCCCGACCCTTCCCACCCACACGAGCCTGCGCTCGTTGGCTTTCGGATTGATGTAATGGTGATAGAGGTCGCGCGTGATGTAGACGGCGCCGAGGTTGAGATGAGTCGAGATCGTCGAGATATGAATGGCGACGATGGCGGCAAAGAAGAACCCGATCATCCCGACCGGCAGCGTCTCGAAGCCGAGGCGGAACCAGGCCATCTCGTAGTCCTTGACCTGCGTGAGGCCCGGGTACATGACGAAGAAGGCGAGAATCGCAGCGGCCCAGATCGCGTTGCGGGTTACGACGAGCGCCTGACCGGCCCAAATGCACCACGAGGCGTCCTTGACGGTGCGGGCCGATTGAATCCGCTGCGCCTCGGGGAACCAGTCGATCGCCGTCGCCATGCCGACGCCGCCCAGGATGCCGATGACGAGCATCGTAATGAACCAAGCGACGGGAAAATCGCCGCTCGTGAATCCGGTGAAGTTGAAGGGGCTCAGCATGTTCCCGTGCCCGAGCGCATGCAGCTTGTCGATGATGGCGTGCGGGCCTCCCGCCGCGTGTATGCCCCAGAACGAGACGAAGGCGATCGCGATAAAGGCGATGACCCCCTGCTGGAAGTCCGCCATGACGACTCCCCAGTAGCCCGCGGCGAGGACGTAGATCGCGCACAGCGTCGAGAACACAGTAAGCCCGATCCACGGCGGCCAGCCGAAGACGAAGTGGCAGACCTTGCCCATCGCGATCCCGACCCACCCGAGAATGAACATGTTGAGGAATACCTGCCAGCCGGCGACCCACCCGCGGAGCAGCTCGCCCGACATCCCGCCGTAGCGCAGCGACTGCCACTCGGCGTGCGTGTAGGCGAGAGAGCGGCGGAAGATCTTCGTCGAGACGAAGGCGCTTATCGCGCACCACGCAGCGAAGAAGCCGTACCAGAGCCCGGCGAGGCCGTTCTTGTAGACGACCCCGGCGATCCACATCGGTGTGTCGGTGGCGGTATGGGTCGCGTAGACCGACGCGGCGGGAAGCCACCACGGAAGCCCCCTGCCCGCGAGGAAGAAATCGGATTCGGACCGTTTGCCGAGGTTGTAGAAGAGGGCGCCGCTTCCGATCATGAGGAGCACAAAGGCGACGACCCAGAACCAGTCGAGGAACGCGAAGTGAACCATTTCACCTTTCCGTGAGTCGACCCCCGCGAGCCCCCCGGCTCGCCAGGCTCGAAAGCTCCCGCCTCCGCGCGCCCCCCACGTCAACCCGCCCGATCACTGAATGACGATCTCGTCGGCAAAGAGCCATGCCTTCCCTCCGGCCCCCTCGTGCCACGCGGGGCAAGCGCCGATGTTCTTCGCGTGCACCCGCACGTACCGGGCGCTCTTCCCGATCGCTCCCGACTTGAAGCTCTCGATGCGCGCGCCTTCCTCCCGGGCCGCGACGCCCGGCGTCCACTCGGCGACCTTCGTGAAGGTCGCGCCGTCCGTCGAGAGTGAGTATTCTACCTTCTCCGGGAAGAATATCCAGCTATTTTGATCCTGGAGAAAGCCGGTCGTGATCCGCATGACGGGCCGCTGGGCCCCCAGATCGACGATCGCGTCGAGATCGACCCCCTCGTAGCCCTGCCAGGCGCCCGTCTTGAAATTCACCCCTCCCGTTACGCCGTCGATGAGGGCGAGGTCGCCTCCCGCCGTATACATCGGACTGTACGACGTGAGGAGCTTGATGCTCCGGTCGCCCGGGATCTTCCTGAGCTCGGCGGTGACGACGCGGCTCGGCGGAAAGTCTTCCTTGAACGCGATCGCCTTGATGACCGTCGACTTCGTGACGAGTATCGGCTTCGCGTAGAGCTCGGAGGCGCGGGTCGGCTCGGCCCCGTTCAGCGTGTATCGAATCTCCGCGCCATCGGCGATCGACGCGAGGGCGACCTCCGTCGACTGAGAGAAGATCCGCGAGCCGAAGGCGAGGTACGGAACCGGGAGCATCAAATGATCGGCGATGGCGCTCACCGGCATATCCTCGGGCCGGCTGCCCCAGCTTTTGTTCGGCGCCGGGCCCACGACGAAAGAGATTTCTCCACCCGCCATGATGTCGCCGTGCGAGATGTATGACTTCGCGTAGGGCTTCCCGTTGAGCGTCGCCGACTGTATAAAAATGTTCTTCTCCGAGGCATGGAGCGCCTTAACAACGAACCGCTTGCCTTCTCCGACGTCTATCGATGCCTCGTCAAAGAGCGGAGAGCCGATCACGTACGCCGGCTGCCCGGGGGTCACGGGATAAAGCCCAAGCGCGCTCAGAACGTACCACGCCGACATCTGGCCGCAGTCCTCGTTGCCGCAGAGGCCGCCGGGGCCCGTCCCATACAGCGTCCGCATGATGTACCGGGCCCGCTCCTGGGTCTTCCATGGCTCGCCCACGAAGCTGTAGAGATAGGCCATATGATGG
>JBGPBA010000333.1:0-2624 GCA_041481005.1 Candidatus Krumholzibacteriia bacterium
CAGCGAGCCCGTCACCGGGCTCGTGAGGAAGGCCGGCAAGATCGCGGGCGTGAAAACAGCCAAGGGGACCTATTATTCGAACGTCGTCGTCAACGCGGCGGGCGCCGCGGGGCAAGAGATCGGGCGAATGGCGGGCATCGACATTCCCGTCATCCCCGACAGCCACGAGGGAGGCATCTCGGCGCCCATGGAGCGCTTTTTCGATCCGCTCATCGTCGACTTGCGACCGGGCCCCGAAGGCAAGACGAAGAACTTCTACTTCGGCCAGAACGATCGCGGACAGGTGATCTTCTGTTACACGCCCATCCAGCCGATCATCGGCACGAACAAAGAAAACACCTCCGAGTTCATGCCGATCATCGCGCGACGGCTCATCGATCTCATCCCGCGCCTCAAGAACATGCTCATTCGCCGCATCTGGCGCGGCCTCTATCCGATGACCCCCGACGGCATCATCATCCTCGACGAGGTGCGCGAGGTTCGCGGCTTCTACCTCGCGGTCGGAATGTGCGGGCAGGGCTTCATGCTCGGCCCCGGCGTCGGCCGCAACATGGCGAGCTTCATCGTCCGCGGGAAGCCCGACATTCCCCAAGAGGTATGGAGCTCCGTCTCCTTCTACCGCAACTTCTACGCGGGGCGCAAAGAGGCGCTGAAGTAGTCTGCCGCGCCGCGTCGCCGTGCGACCCCATAGCCCGATTTCAATGGTCCCCGATTCGCTTTTCGAAACGAAATCTTGACCGGATGGGGCCTTTTCGTAGTATCAGGTGTGGAGGCTTTTTGGTTTCACCCTTGGAGGGAGAGATGAGTCAGCAATACTTGATTGTTGTTATCGCGGCTTGTGCGGCGATCTTCGGCCTCGTCATCTATTCGAGATACTGGTATCTGAAGAAGCGCACGGAGGCCCTGCAGAGCGTCGCCCAGGAGATGCGGCTCTCCTTCACTCCCGAGGGCGACGAGGTTCTCATGTCGGCGCTGGCCGGTTTTCACCTTTTTTCGCGCGGCCATTCGAAGAAGATTCGCAACCTCATGCGCGGCGTCATCAAGGATAGAGAGGTGAAGGTATTCGACTATAGCTACACGATCGGTCACGGCAAGGAACGGCATACCCGCCGGCAGACCGTCGCGTGCTTCGAGGTTCCGAGCCGGCTTCCCGGGTTCAGCCTGCAGCCGGAGCGCCTCTGGCACAAGCTCGAGGAGTGGCTCGGGCGCAAGGACATGAACTTCGACGCCCACCCCGACTTTTCGAAGAAGTATCTTCTGCGAGGCGCCGACGAGATCGCGATCCGCCGGCTGTTCGACACGAGGGCACTCGAGTTCTTCGAGGGGCACCCGGGCCTCTGCGTCGAAGGGGACGGCAACATACTGATCTTCTATCGGGGATCGTCCCAGGTCAAGCCGGGAGCCATCCGGCCGTTTATTGACGAGGGGGTTTCCGTGCTCGGCGCTTTCCGGGATGCCCTGGGCTAAGCGGGCCTTGCGTTTGGGGATCGGGGCGAGCGGGGCCAAAAACCTCTTGAATTCGGGGTCGAAGAAAGCCATACTTCCACATTCTCGGGGCTGGCGTAGCTCAGCCGGTAGAGCAGCGCACTCGTAATGCGCAGGTCCGCGGTTCGATTCCGCGCGCCAGCTCCATTTGTTTCTGCTTTTTGAAGTTGCGATTTTGGCGGCGGGTTCGGCGTGGCTCCCGCGGCCGCCCGCGCGCATCGAACCTCGTAAATTATCCTGAAAAAAATTTGCCATAGCATTGAAAAGGCTTGCAACGCAAGCCCATCCGGTTTATATTTTTTACCGTTTTCGGATCGCGCTGGTCTACCGAAATCAGAATCGCTTTTCGAGCGTTCCCATAAACCTGATCGGATGTGGTCGGGGTGGCTGAAGGCCAGGCTGCTGACAAGAAGACAGCGATCATCAAAGTCAACCTTGAGTGGTGCAAGGGCTGCGAAATCTGCGTCGCCTTCTGCCCGAAGAACGTCCTCGAAATGGAGGGCGGGAAGGTCAAGGTCGCGCGACCTGAGGATTGCATAACGTGCATGCTATGCGAGCTCAGGTGCCCCGATTTCGCGATTACCGTTGAATGAGGGCTCCTCGCGGGGTCGTCATTTTTTTTGCCCTTCGACACGTGCTCGGGGTCTTTGAGGTGTGAGTGGGCCGAAGGCTCAGACGCTCGGCCCGGAAAGGGAGATAGTCGCTTTGTCCACGAATCCACCGGGAAAAGTGCTCATGATGGCGGGAAACGACGCGTGCGCGGAGGGCGCCATTCAGGCGGGCTGCCGCTTCTTCGCCGGGTACCCGATCACGCCGTCCTCCGAGATCGCCGAGTACCTCTGCCGCAAACTCCCGAGGGTCGGCGGCAAGTTCATTCAGATGGAAGACGAGATCGGCGCGATGGGCGCCATCATCGGCGCCTCCCTCACGGGCGCGAAGACGATGACGGCGACCTCCGGCCCCGGTTTCAGCCTCAAGCAGGAGAATATCGGGCATGCCGTGATGGCCGAGGTACCCTGCGTGGTCGTCAACGTCATGCGGGGCGGCCCTTCCACGGGCAACCCCACGGGGCCGAGCCAGGCCGACGTCTTGCAGTCCAGGTGGGGGACACACGGGGATCACCCCGCCATCGTGCTCTC
>JBGPBA010000334.1:0-2618 GCA_041481005.1 Candidatus Krumholzibacteriia bacterium
AAATAGACGCCTCCATGAGATAAATCAAGCCATTTCTAGGCGATTCCCTTGAGATGCGTGAGGGTCATGGTCCCCCGGGCCGGATCGAGATCGAGCGCGACGAGGTCGAACCTGAAATCGCACGCCCGAAGGGGAACGGGCGGATTCATGAGAAAGAGCCGCGCCGCCTGCCTCAGGTGCCGCAGCTTGCCGCCGCGCACCGCCTCGATCGCGCTCCCGAAGGAGGCGCCCCGCCGCATCTTCACCTCGACGAACGCGACGCACCCCCCGTCCTCGACGATCAGATCCACCTCGACGTGCCCGCGCCTGAAATTCCGCTCGAGTATCCTGCAGCCGGCGAGCCGCAGGTAATCGCCCGCAATTCGCTCGCCGAGCGCCCCGGGCGACACGTACCCATCCACATCCGCCACCCTTCACACCTCCGTATGAATCTTGAAACTCTTGCGATGGAGCGCCGTGAGACCCCGCCTTTCTATCGCGGCCACGTGCTCTTCCGTTCCGTATCCCTTGTTGCGGCCGAAACCGTACCCGTGGTACCGCTCGGCCTGCGCCGTCATGATCCGGTCCCTCGTCACCTTGGCGATGATCGACGCCGCGCCGATCGCGAAGCTGAGCCGATCCCCGTGCGTCACCGCCTCCGCGGGAACGCGGAGCGCGGGGAGCTGCGGCCCGTCGACGAGCACGAGACCCGGCGCTACCGAAAGCGCCCCGACCGCCTCGGCCATCGCCCGAAGACTCGCCTGGAGAATATTGACGCGGTCGATCTCCTTGGGCCCGACGATCCCGACGCCCGAGGAGAGGCAGTGGGAAATGATGACGTCGTAGAGCCGCTCGCGCTCGGGGGCGCCGAGGAGCTTGCTGTCGCGCACGCGACGAAGATCCTCATGCGGCTCGCAGATGACCGCCGCGGCGACCACGGGGCCCGCGAGGGCGCCGCGTCCCGCTTCGTCGACCCCGGCGATGACGCGCGCCGATCCCGATCTGCGCTCGTCGTCGAAGAGCACGAGATCCTCGAATCGAATCGCGCGTCCCGGGATCATTCCTCGGCCCGCTCCGTCCGTTCGGCGATGCGAGCGGCCTTGCCCTTGAGATTTCTCAGGTAGAAGAGCTTCGCCCGCCTCACCTTGCCCCTCCGCAAAACCTTCACCGCGACGACGTGCGGCGAGTGGATGGGAAACACACGCTCGACGCCGACCCCCTGGCTCACCTTCCGAACGGTGAAGCTCTCGCCGAGCCCCGAGCCGCGCCGCTGGATCACGGTGCCCTGGAAGGCCTGCACGCGCTCCCTGCCCCCTTCGACGACCTTCACGTCGACCCTGACCGTGTCGCCCACGTCGAAGCCGGGGACAGACTCCTTCATGCGCTTCGCGGCAATCTGATCGAGAATGTCCATGGTTCCTCCTTACGTATTGCGATTCTTGCCCTCGCCTCGCGATTTCGCGAGGAGGTCCGGCCGATGCCGCAGCGTGCGCTCCCGCGCCGACTCGGCCCGCCACTGCTGGATCTTGGCGTGGTTCCCCGAGAGGAGAACCTCGGGCACGGAGAGCCCCCGGTACTCGGGCGGCCTCGTATAGTACGCCGCGTCGAGACAGAACTCCCGCTCCTCGGAGAACGAATCGGTCTCGCGCGACCGTTCGTCGCCGAGAACCCCGGGGAGACACCGCACCACCGCATCGGTCACCACGAGCGCGGCGAGCTCGCCGCCGCTCAAAATATAATCTCCGATCGAAACGCTCTCCGTCACCGTGAGCTCCCGCACGCGCTCGTCGACCCCCTTGTACCGCCCGCAGATGAACACGAGCTTCCGCTTGCCGGCGAACTCGTGCGCCTTTGCCTGGTCAAAGGGGACGCCGCAGGGGCTCAGCAGTATCACCGGCGCTTCGGCGCCTTCGTCCGCCGACCGCGCCGACTCGACCGCCTTGACTATCGGCGGTGCCATGAGAACCATGCCCGGCCCGCCGCCGTATGGGTAATCATCGACCGAACCGTACCGGTCCTCGGCGAACTCGCGCAGGTTGATCACATGATAGCGGACGGCGCCGTTTCGCTCTGCGATCCCAATCATGCCCGCCGCGAGCGGCTCGGCGAAGAGATCGGGGAAAATCGTTACAAAATAGATGTCCACACGCGCCGGCCCTACCACCGCAAATCGAGAAGTCCCTCGGGCGGATCGATCTCGATGAACCCTTCGTCGAGATCCTGCCGCCGAATGAGCCCCGGAACGTTCGGAACGAGGTACCGCTCTCCGTCGCGCTCGACGATGAGGCAGTCCTGCGCGGGCCCGAGCAAAAGATCGACGACCTTCCCGAGGGTCGAGCCGTCGGCGAGCCGCACGGCGAGCCCGACGTACTGGCACGGGAGGGCGCGCTCCGGCGGCGCCACGTCCCCCATCGCGTCGAGGGCGAGTGCGAGCGACCGTCCGACGAGCGGCTGAGCCTTCTCGATCGTCTCGATCCCCTCGAGCCTCAGCACGAACGCGTGCCCGCCCGGGCGGAAGCCCGTGACGTGCACGGTCCGCTCCACCACGCCGTCGAAAACGACGTCCAGCGACTTGGCGCCGAGCGCGTCCGGCCAGAAATCGGGCCCCGGGTTCAGCTTCACCTCTCCCTTGAGCCCCA
>JBGPBA010000335.1:0-2605 GCA_041481005.1 Candidatus Krumholzibacteriia bacterium
CACCTTCTATGGATACGTCCCGCGAAAGAGCGGGGAACGGGAGCGATTGATCCTCGAGGCGGCCGAGAGCCCGTACACCTCCATATTCTACGAGAGCCCGCATCGGCTCATCGGGACGCTCGAGGATTTCGCGCGGCTCGTCGAAGAGCGCGAGGTTGTCGTCGCGCGCGAGCTGACGAAGGTATTCGAGGAGGTCGCGCGCGGGACGGCGCGGGAGCTCCTCGAGCATTTCGCGAAATCCCCGGTGAAGGGGGAGATCACGCTTCTCATGCGGGGACTGGGCCGCAGGCGCGCGGCGCGTTGAGTCGCCCGCCCGAGATCGGAAGGGAACACGTGGCCGACAAGGATGCAGTGAAATCCAGGTTGCGTTCGCTTCTCGATCCCGTCGTCGGGGCCCTCGCCCGGGCGGGGATCACGCCGCTCTCAGTCACCCTCTTCGGGCTCGCGCTGAGCCTCATCGCGGCGGTCTTCGTCGCGCGCGGGTCGTTTGTCGTCGGCGCCCTCATTCTCATCGCCGCCGGGATCTGCGACACCCTCGACGGGTCGCTCGCGAGGCGCACGGGGCGGGAGAGCCTCTTCGGCGCGTTTATCGATTCGACGACGGACCGCCTCGCCGAGCTCGCCGTCTTCGGGGCCCTCATCGTGTACTATCTCGATCGGGGAGCGCTCGCTCGCCTCGAGGTGATCGCGTGTCTCGTGGCGATCGCCGGCTCCTTTCTCACGAGCTACACGCGGGCCCGCGCCGAGGGCCTCGGCCTCGAGTGCAGGGTCGGGTGGCTCGAGCGGCCCGAGCGCGTGGCGCTTCTCATCGCGGGGCTCCTCTTCGGCGGGACGGTGCTCGTCGCGATCATCGGATTTCTCGCCGTCTTCACGATGGTCACCGTGCTCCAGCGGGTGCGCCACGTGCGGCGCCTCACCTCAGCAAAGGATCGTTCCCGGCAATGAAGATCGATCGCCCGGCCGGCATCGTCTCCATTCTCAGGACCTCGCTCCCGATCCTCGTCGAGCTCTCGGCGCAGATCGTGATGTGGACGATCGAGACGAACCTCGTGAGCCGCATCTCGCGGGGCGCGATGGCGCGCTACTATCCCGGGGTCGGCGCCACGGGGGTCGACGCCTTCACCGCCGTCGGCAACGTCATCCAGATCATCATCCTCACCTGCACCGTCGCGCTCATCTTCATCTTCGGCTCGACCATCGTGATCAACCGGCTGCTGGGGGCGGGCAAGCACGCGGAGGCGAACCACGTGCTCGGCCAGTCGATCTTCACGACGATGTTCGCCGCGGTCTTCGTCGGGTTCGCCTGGTATTTCCTCGCGCCCTTCCTCTTCAAGGTCGTCCTCGGCACGTCGCGGCCCGTGACGGCGGTCGCGCTCGACTACCTCCGGACGATCGCTCCCTTCGCCCCCTTCATCATCATGAACTTCGTCGCGACGGGGATCGTGCGCGGCTCGGGGGACACGCACCTCTCGATGATCACGAGCCTCCTCGTGAACTTTCTGCATCTCGTGCTCGCCATCATGCTCATCTTCGGCATCTCGGGCTTCCCCGCGCTCGGCGTGCGCGGCTCGGCGCTCGCCGCGGGGATCGCCCACACGACCGGTTTTCTCTGGACGTACAGCGTCATCCTCCGCGGGAAAAGCGTGCTGTCATTCTCGTGGCGCGACCTCGGCTCGATCCGCAAGGCGACGATCGTGCGGATCGTGCGGACCGGGGCGCCGATCACCCTCGAGCAGCTCGTGTGGATGACGGGGATGACGATCATCATCGGGTTCAGCCACCGGCTCGGCGAGGCGGCGGCCGCGGCGCACATCGTCGCCCTGACGCTCCAGCGGCTCTTCTCGGTTTTCTACCAGTCGCTCGGGATCGCCACGCTCACCTTCGTCGGCCGCCGGTTCGGCGCGGGGGACTACGTGGAGTCGCGCAGGATCGCGATGCTGTTCACGTGGATCACCGGGGCGCTCGTCCTCTGCATTTCGGGCGCCGTGTTCCTCAATGCGCGCGCCATCGCGCTGCTCTTCACCTCAGAACCGGACGTCGTATCGCTCGCGGTCAAAGTGCTCAAGGTCGTCGCGGTAATTCAGATTCCCAAAGCGCTTTCGTACGTCTATACTTTCAGCCTGCGGGGCATCGGGGAGAATCGGTTTCCCCTGTACCTGTCGCTCGCGGGGGTGGTCGTGATCGAGCTCATCGTCGGATTCAACCTCGCGTTCACCCTGGGACTTTCTCTCATCGGCATCTGGGCGGCCGCCGGGATCGACGAGTCGTGCAAGCTCGTGCTCGCCGCGCGCCGGTTTGATCGCCGCTTGCGCAAGCTCTCCCCGAGCACTGGAGGATCGTGGTGAAGCCTCGGTTCGTGACGTTCGAAGGAGTCGAAGGGTCGGGGAAAACGGTTGTGGCACGCGAGGTGCACCGGGCGGTGGAGGCGGCGGCGGGCCCGGCGGACATGGAATCCACAACGACTGTCCGGCCCGAATATAGTTGGGATTCACCAGCCCATTGGCCTGTGCGATGGCCGCGGCGCTGACCCCGGTCGCTCGGCTGATGGCGGCCAGGGTCTGCCCCCACTGCACCGGATACCAGTAGCCGCACGTGGCGTACTGCG
>JBGPBA010000336.1:0-2603 GCA_041481005.1 Candidatus Krumholzibacteriia bacterium
CCTCACCTCGTTTTTCGCGCTGTGCTTCTTCGCGGCGGGGAGCCTGAGCAACGACCTCAAGGTTTTCGCCGAGAAGTTCGGCGGCGCCGGGTCGAAGCTCGTGACCGACCTCTTTTACTATCTGCTTCCCAATCTCGGCGTGTTCAACCTTCGTCACGAGGCCGTGCACGACCTGCCGTTTCGGGCGGGGGACGTGGCGCTCGCGACGGGCTATGCCGCCGTCTATTCCGCCGTGGCGGTCCTGTTCGCCTGCCTCATCTTCTCGCGGCGCGAGTTCAGGTAAGAGGGAACGATGAGAGAGAGATTCATACAAACGGTCATCGCCCTGTCGGCGCTACTCATCCTCTTCGAGGCGTCGCGGGCCGTGGAGGATCTCTCGCGCAGGAAGCATGAGATGGAGGTCCTCTATCTTCCTTCCGGCGCGTTCATCGAGCAGACGACGCTGGGCTACCGCGACCTCGCCGCCGACATCCTCTGGTTCAAGACGGTCCAGTATTACGGGAGCTACCGGATGGGGGAGAACGATCTCGCCCTCTTCAAGCACCTCGTGACGGTCATCACCGACCTCGATCCCCAGTTCGTTTTCGCCTATGTCTTCGGCGCGCTCATCATCGCGCAGGATCTCGGGCACCTCGACGACGGGGTCGTCTTCCTCGAGAAGGGCATCGCGAATAACCCGACCGACTGGTGGCTTCCCTTCGAGCTCGGCTTTCTCTACTACGTGAACGCCCGCGACTACGCGCGGGCTTCCACCTGCTTCGAGAAGGCGTCGCGGCTCCCCGGCGCGCAGCCGATTGCGGCGCGGTTCGCGGCGTTCGCCGCGGGGAAGGCGGGCTATACGGAGACGAGCATGGCGATGTGGGAGGAGCTCGCCCGCGAGACCGACAACACGTACGTCCGCGAGCTCGCCGAGCGCTACATCAAGGAGCTTAAGGGGGGCACCTTCCCCGGGCAGGGCCGGAAATGACCGCCGCCTACCTTCGAGAGTACGCGCCCATCTTCTACGTCCTCGCGGGCCTCGTCGGCCTCATGCTGGGGAGCTCCATGAACGTCGTGGTCTTCAGGCTCCCGCGGAAGCTTTCCGTCGTGAAGCCGCGCTCCTTTTGCCCGAGATGCCGGAGGGCGATCCCCTGGTACGAAAACATCCCCGTCGCGAGCTTCGTCGCCCTTCGGGGGCGCTGCCGCGGCTGCGGGGCGCCGATATCCGCGCGCTATCCGATTCTCGAGGCGGTGGGCGGGGCGCTCGCCATCCTCGCGATCGTTCGATTCGGATTCACGCTCGACGCGCTCTTCGCCTACGCGTTTCTCATGGCGCTGCTCGCCATTACAATCATCGACTGGCAGTGGAGAATCATCCCGGACGAGCTCAGCATCCCCTTCATCGCGGTCGGTCTCGCGTGGGCCGCGCTCGGACACGGGCGCACGCTCCTCGACGCCTGCCTTGGGGCGATGGTCGCCGGGGGTGGACTCTGGGGTATAGCCGCGCTCTACAAGCTCGTGCGAAAGGAAGAGGGTCTCGGCGGGGGCGACGTGAAGCTCATGGCGATGGTCGGCGCGTGTCTCGGCCTCAAGCTCGCCCTCGTCGTGATACTGCTCGGCTCCTTCGCCGGCACGATCTACGGCCTCGCGCTCATGCGATCGGGGAAGAGCGTGCGCACCGCGGTCGCCTTCGGTTCCTTTCTCGCGCCCGCCGCGGCGGTCTCGCTCATCTTCGGAACGCGCATCCTCGCATGGTATTTTTCCACCTTCTGATTTTCTGGCACTTTGCATGGGAAACGTGCAATTCATCCCCGCGTATTTTTCCTCGGTACGTTCTGTTCCGTTAAGTCTATGCCATTGCATAGATTATATCCCGCGGCGTGCGGGCCGCCTTTGGCACAGTTGTTGCGTTTGAGCGAAACGAGGAGATAGGACCACAACCGTAAGGGTGCGTCAGACAGTTCGTTATTTAAACGCTTAATGTGGATTCTGTGGTCTTCGTCCGTAATCTGAAAAGGTTGGTGCGGTAATGATCTCTCTACCTTTCCTCAGGAAAAAGGGTTCGACAGTCGGACTCGACATCGGTTCGAGCCTCATCAAGGTCGTCGAGATCGATCATTCGGGCGGCACGCCGAAGATCACGCACTTCGGCCTCCACAAGCTTCCGCCTGAAGCGATCGTCGAAGGCGAGATCATGGACCGCGATCTCGTCATCGAAGGGATCAAGGAGTGCATCGCGCAGGCGGGGGCGACGAGGACCGAGGTCATTTCCGCCATCTCCGGCCGCGCCGTCATCGTGAAGAAGGTCGTCATGGACAAGATGTCTTCGGCGGACGCGCAGGAAGCGATCTACTGGGAAGCGGAGCAGCACGTGCCGTTCGACATCGACGACGTGTGCCTCGACTTCCAGATCCTCAAGGAGGACATCGGCGCGAACCAGATGGAGGTTCTCCTCGTCGCGGCCAAGAAGGACATGGTGAACACGCACGCGACCCTCATCCGCGACGCGGGATTCACGCCGTCCGTGATCGACGTCGATTCCTTCGCTGTCCAGAACTGTTTCGAGCAGAATCGCGGCGGCAGCGGCGACGGCGAGCGAAAGGTCATCGGCCTCATCAACATCG
>JBGPBA010000337.1:0-2601 GCA_041481005.1 Candidatus Krumholzibacteriia bacterium
CTCGGAGGGAAAGACGCGACAGGACAAGTTTCCTAACCTCGATCTGCAGCAGACGCTCAACGTGAACCTCCACGGCAACATCGGCGAGAAGCTCAACGTGGAGATCCAGCACAGCAGCTCGGGCGCGGGCGACGCCGCGGCGTCCACCAACCGGGTGCGTCTCAACTACAAGGGCTTCAAGGATGACGTCATCCAGCTCATCGAGATGGGGGACACCGATCTCATTCTCAGCGGCGCGCAGCTCGTGAGCTACTCGGGAACCGCAAAGGGGCTCTTCGGCGTGAAGGCGATCGCCCAGACGGGGCCGCTCGACGTGACCGTGATCGCGAGCAAAGAGGAAGGGGAGTCGGCGCGGGGATCCTTTTCGGCGAGCGGCGGCCAGGCGAGCAGCACGGAGATAGCCGATTACGATTTCATCGACCGGCAGTTCTTCTACTTCGAGAATCCGGGCCCCTTGTACAACAACCCGGGCTTCGGCACCATCTATGCCGCGGTCGACTCGGTGAACGACGTCGAAGTGTTCGTTTCGCTCAATCCGGAAGAGCGCGGGAGGACGGGGCAGGCCGAGTACGCGATCGACGCCTACGCCGACCCGGGGAACGACGGCATCGAGAACGATACGGTGCGGGCGGTGCAGCCTCCGTGGTCGGGGACGTTCAAGCGGCTCATCCGGGACGAGGACTACGAGCTGATCCAGGACTACAGCGCCGCGAACAGGGTGCATTACATCGGGATTCGCCTCTTCCAGAAGCTCGACAACAGCCGCGCTCTCGCCGTTCGCTACCTCGGGCTCGACAAGGCCAATGATCAGCAGCGCTTCATGACCTTGACGTACCAGGATTTCACCTCTCCGAGGCTGATGGCGGAGCTCATCTGCCCGCCGAGCCAGGAGTTCGACGGCCGCCATCCGACCTGGTACATGATGTGGCGGAACGTCTACTCTCTCGGCGCCGGCCAGATCGACGCGTCGACGCTGAACATCCGGATCGAGGATACCCGGAACGTGGCGAACCGCGACATCCACCCGATTTCCAAGATCAGCTATCTCCGACTCTTCGGGCTCGACCGGTTCGACAAGGCGGGCAAGCCCCAGAAGGACGACCGCGTCGACGACGTCCCCGGCATCCTCGACGTCGAGCGCGGGTACCTGATATTCCCGTGGCCGGAGGCGTTCAGGCCGCCCTCCTTTCTCTACGCGCCCATTCCGTCCGATCCGAACTTCGTGCCGTATATCGACCTGAGGGACGCCCTCGAGAGCAAGTTCGTTTTCTCGACCCTCGCGCGCGACAGCATCTACGACGGCGTCCTGACCGAGCAGGAGAAGCAGCAGCTGCATCGGTACAACATCGTCGTCGAGGCGTCGAGCGGCACCAGGGTTTTCCAACTCCAAGCCATGGACATCCTCGAGGGAAGCGTCGTCGTCACGGTCGACGGGGCGAAGCTCGCCGCGGGCACCGACTACGACGTCGACTACGCGTCGGGATTGGTCACGCTCAAAGGGGACATTCTCGGCTCGATGACGCCCGACTCGAAGGTCTTCATCGACTACCAGCACAAACCGCTCGCCGGCGGCGGCAAGAACTCGCTGCTCGGGATCGGCGCCAACCTGAACCTGTCCCCGAGCTCGCGGATCAGCGGCACGTTCCTCTACAATTCGGAGGGCGCGCCGCGGTACGCCCCGAGGCTCGGCGAGGAGCCCTCGCGCATGATGGCCGCCGACCTCAACGGCGACTTCGTTCTCTACCCGAAGATCATGACCTCGCTCGTGAACGTGCTGCCGCGCGTCGACACGAACAACCAGAGCAGCCTGAACGTGAGCGCCGAGGTCGCGGTCAGCATGCCGAACCCCAACGTCAAGGGGGAGGCGATCATCGACGACTTCGAGGGGATCGAAGAGAACAGCCTCGTGAATCTCTTGCGGCGCTCGTGGTACGAGTCGAGCCCCGCGCTCGACGCGACCCCGGCGCTCCACGACTCGGCGAGCGTCTGCGAGTTCTACTGGTACAACCCGGCCAGGACCACCGAGCAGCAGTACCTCATCTCGAGCAGACGCGATCTCAACCCACGCCTCGACGAGCGGGAGAACTCGACGATCAACACGCTCTTCATCGATCCGATCAATCCGCAGCCCGGACAGTGGTGCGGCATCATGACCGGCTTCCCCGGCGGCGGGCTCGACCTCACGACGGCGCAGTACATCGAGGTATGGGTCAACGATTTCCAGCCCGACGCCGCGCTTCGGGGAGGGACGGTCCACGTCGACTTCGGGCGGATCGACGAGGATTTTCACAATCCGTCGATGAACAAGCTCGACGACGAGGACAAGCCGCCCTACACGTGGACGATCGACGAAGACACGGGATTCGACGGCGACAAGCCGTGCACGTACACCGACTTCACGAATCCGATCTGGAGCGGGGACAAATTCGTATACGAGGGGATCAACTGCCGCAAGGGGAACGCGATCCACGACACCGAGGACCTGAACGGGAACGGACGGCTCGACGAGGCGAACGATTACTACACGCTCTCCTTTGACCTCGCCCAGAGCGCGGTCATCGACGTCCGGCGCGATTTCCAAAGCGGCGACCCGTCGTGCCC
>JBGPBA010000338.1:0-2596 GCA_041481005.1 Candidatus Krumholzibacteriia bacterium
GGTCATGACCTCGGAGAACCTCATCACGGCGAAAGAGGGGATCACTCTCGAGCGGGCGAAGAAAATCCTCCACGAGAATCGGATCGAGAAGCTCCCCGTCGTGGATCGCCGAATGAGGCTCAAAGGCCTCGTCACGTACAAGGACATCCAGAAGGGGGTCGATTACCCGAGCTCGTGCAAGGACGCTGCCGGGCGGCTCCGCGTGGGGGCCGCGGTCGGCGCGGGACGCGACTCGCTCAGGCGGGTCGACGCGCTCATCGAGGCGCGCGTCGACGTCGTCGTTGTCGATACGGCGCACGCCCACTCGCTCACGACGCTCGAGACCGTCGCGAAGATTCGCAAGCGGCACCGCGACCTCCAGATCGTCGCGGGGAACATCGCCACCGCCGAAGCGGCGCGCGACCTCATTCGCCTCGGCGTCGACGGGATCAAGATCGGCATGGGGCCGAGCGCGATCTGCACGACACGCGTCATCGCCGGGATCGGCGTGCCACAGCTCACCGCGATCATGGACTGCGCCGGGGTGGCGGGGCGGGCGGGCGTTCCGGTCATCGCCGACGGAGGGATAAAGTACTCGGGGGACATCGTCAAGGCGCTCGCCGCGGGCGCCGATTCGGTCATGATCGGAAGCCTTTTCGCCGGCACCGACGAGAGCCCCGGAGAGATCGTCTACTTCGAAGGCAAGAGCTACAAGATATACCGCGGGATGGGCTCGATCGAGGCGATGAAGAGAGGCTCGAGGGACCGCTATTTCCAGGAGGGAGTCGAAGAGGAAAACAAGCTCGTCGCCGAAGGGATCGAGGGGCGCGTCTCGTACAAGGGGAGCATCTCGAGCAACGTCTTCCAGCTCATGGGGGGTCTGCGGGCGGGGATGGGATACTGCGGCGTCGCCACCGTCGAGGAGCTCAAGAAGCGCGGCCGCTTCATCCGCATCACGGCCGCGGGGCTCCGCGAGAGCCATCCGCACGACATCATCATCACGAAGGAGGCGCCGAACTACCGAACGAGCTAGGCGCCGCGCCGGCCTCGACGGCAGGGGCGGCGGATGGGACCGCGTCGGCGAAGCGGCGGGCGGCCCCGGCGGCGGCATGAGCGCATGACAACCGTGACGACACCCGAAGGCAATCTGCAGTACCTGCGGCGCGCCGCCGCGAAGGCCGGAATCGACATCCTCTCTTCGGCGGCCCTCGGCGCGCGGGAGCGTGAACACTTCCACGAATCGATCCGGGACATTGCCTCCTTTCTCGGCTTCGGCATCGTCCTCGGCTTTCCGCTTTCGGACCAGGTGCTCGCGACGATCGCGGGGCGGCCGAACTGGACCTACTACCATCACTACCGCACCGTAAATTACGCTCTCGATCAGGCGGCCCTGTCACTCGCCGCCGAATGCAGGCGGATGGGAGCTCGTGCCTTCCCGGTGCCCGCCTCGCAGATCATGGACTGGGAGAAGCTCCGGGCGCACCTGAGCCACCGGGAGCTCGGCGCGCTCGCGGGGCTCGGCTGGCGGGGAAGGAACAACCTCCTCGTCAATCCGCGATTCGGCTCGCAGGTCCGCTACACGACCGTCCTCACCGATCTGGCGCTGCCCTCCCGCGGAGAGGCGCTCGATGAGGCCGTCGGCTGCGGCGAGTGCCACGCGTGCCACGACGCATGCCCGGCGCGGGCGATCGGCGAGGAGCCCTCCGACTTCAACCTCGACCGGTGCGCCGCGCAGATCAGGCGGTTCTCGAGAAGCGAGAAGCTCAATGCCCTCATCTGCGGAGTTTGCATTCGCGCGTGCGGCGAGGCGCAGGTCGGCGCGCGGGGCGCTTGAAAGGAAAATCGACGTGAAGAATACGCTCGCGAGGATCAATCATTCGGTCTGGGAGCTCAACACGCTCATCTCGAAGCACCCCGAGAGCTCCAGCCTCAGGGGAGATTTTCTGAAATTCTTCCATGAGAACCGGCTCTACCTCGAGCGCAAGAAGGGGGTGCCCGAGGAGGATCGGAGCTTCCTCCTTCTGCAGGACCGCGACGCGATGTGCTGTCTTCTCATTCACGGCGCGGGAGGGACGCCCGCCGAGATGCGGCCGCTCGGCCGCTATCTGTTCGATGCCGGTTACACGGTGTACGGCATGCACCTCGCCCTGACCGCCGAGCACGCGGGGGGGGCGTCGAACCGGCGCGGGTGGGAAAAGCTCTCGCTTCGGCGGATGCGCGACCGGGGAGGCATTCAGGCGGCATACAGCCCCGAGCGGAGCCTCTCGGACGCCGAGGTCGTCCTCAAGGCGGTGCTCGCCTTCACGCCGCGGACGTACGTCGTCGGTTTCAGCTTCGGCGGGACGATCGCGCTTCGCCTCATGCGGCGCTACCACCTGAAGGGCGGCATCCTGCTCGCGCCCGGCCTGTTCCCCGTGGGGCGCGGCAAGCTCGCCGCGTTTTCGGTTCTCAAGAGGCTCGCCCCCTTCGCCGCGAAGCAGGTCTCTCCGCTCGAGTTCAAGCTCGGCGAGTTCATCGAGCGCACGCGGGCCGGGCTCAAGCCGATCGAGCAGCCGGTGCTCGTCGTGCAGGCCGCCCGTGACAGCGTGCTCTCGCCGAAAGGGGTCGCGTTCATGAA
>JBGPBA010000339.1:0-2590 GCA_041481005.1 Candidatus Krumholzibacteriia bacterium
CCGGCCCCCGCCGCGAGCCCCTGTTGCGCCGGCGCCACGGCTGTCGCGCCCTGGACCGTCGGGGCACGCCGAGCCTCGATGCGGTCGAGGCTCGCCCGGGCGGTGTCGATGACCGTCTGGGGGCGAATCCCGATCCATACGACGCCGATGACCAGCGCCACGAGCGTCGCCGTTTCAACGGCGCCGAGGTCCGCGAATCGGCTCTCCTTCGTCATCGGGCCGTGGAACACGCGGTAGATGATCCAGAGCGCGTACACGGTCGAGAAGATAAGCCCGAGAGCCGCCACCAGTGACCATGCCGGGTGCAATCGGTACGTCCCGACGAGCACGAAGAACTCGCCGATGAAGTTCGCGAGCCCGGGGAGCCCGAGCGAGGCGAGGACGAAGAACATCGTCATCCCGCCCATTCTCGGGGCGACCGACCACAGCCCGCCCATGGCATCCATGTCGCGCGTGCCGAGCCTGCGCTCCAGGGCCCCCGCGATGAAAAAGAGCGCTCCGGTGCTCATCCCGTGGGCAAGGAGCACGATGACCGCTCCCTGCAAGGCCATCCGCCCCCCGGCGAATATGCCCAGCAGCGCGAAGCCGAGGTGGCTGATGCTCGTGTACGCGATGAGGCGTTTCAGATCTCTCTGCGCGAATGCGACGAACGCTCCGTAGATGATGCCGATGACCCCGAGCGCCATGGCCCAGGGGGCGATCGTTCCGATTGCCGACGGGAACAGCGGAAGGGCGAAGCGGAGGAATCCGTACGCGCCCGTTTTCAGCAGAAGGCCCGCGAGCACGATGCTTCCGGCGGTGGGAGCTTCGGTGTGCGCGTCGGGCAGCCACGAATGAAGGGGCACGACGGGCAACTTGACCGCGAAGCCGACGAAGAATCCGAGCAGGATGATGAGCCCGTACGACGGGGAGGCGCTCATGAGGGCCGTGTAATCGAACGTATAGACGCCCGTCTGACGCCCGTGCACGACGTAGACGGCGAGGATGGAAAGGAGCAGGAACAGGCCGCCCGCCTGCGTGAAGATGAAGAACTTCGCCGCGGCGGCGACGCGGTTCTCGTGCCCCCATCCGGCGATGAGGAAGTACATGGGGACGAGCATCAATTCCCAGAAGAAGTAGAAGAGAAACAGGTCGATCGTCGTGAAGACCCCGATGATCCCGGTGAGCACGGTCATGAGGAGAAAATAGTAGAGCCCCGTGCGGCTCCGTATCTCGGGCCACGACGCCAGCACGGAGACGATTCCGAGGAGCACCGTGAGGGCGACGAGCAGCAGGCCGAGCCCGTCCATCGCGAAATGGAGGCTCGCGCCGAAGCGCGGGATCCAGGGGAAGGTCGCCTCCGAGATCCACGGGGCGCCGGTCGCCGCGGCGAGCGCGTGGGAGCGGCTCGCCCAAAAGACGACGACGAGCACGGCGTCCACCGCGAGTCCCGCGAGCGGGATCGCGCGACAGGCGGCCGGGCTCCGTGAGCTCGCGATCCACGCGAGCACGCCCGCGCCGAAGGTAATCAGTATGACCCAGACCATGATCATAAGAGCAATATCACCCCGATGATGATCGCGGATCCGATGCCGAGCCACGCGAGATACGAGCGAACGTTGCCGCTCACGGTGACGGAGAGAAGATCGTGGAGCCTCTCGAAGATGCGCGCGAGCGCTCCGGTCGCGACGTTGAAAAAGTCGCTCTTATTCACGCCCGTGATCCAGAAAAAGGGCCGGACGAGTAACGCGTCATACACGTGGTCGAATCTCCATCCGGAGAAGAGGAAGGCATGCAGATTCCGGGCGGCGGCGGTGTCGGATGCCCTTCGAAGCGAGTCGGCCTTGCGAATCTCTTGCTTCGCATGTGGGCTGTGCTAATCCTGGCCGCATGCGGCCTTGCGGGACAAGCGCTCGCTCAGGAACCGGCGGCGCACGACAGGATTTACGTCGTGACGCACGTCGACATCGCGCCGCCAGGCACGGCCGCAGGCACAAAATTGGTGCAGCAATATGTTGCGGACAGCCGCAAAGACAAGGGCATCGTGCGCATTGAAGCCGGCGCGCAAATCTCGCGCGTCAATCACATTTCGATCTACGAAGTCTGGCAGAACCAGAAAGCCTTCGACGAGCACGTAGCCGCCGCCCACACACGCCAGTTCCGCCAGCAAATCGATCCCATGCTCGGCAGCCCGTACGACGAGCGCCTTCACCAGAGTCTCGAATAACGCTCGATTTTGCAAACGTCCAATACCTGGGGAAGAGAGGATTTCGCCCATGCGGGTCGAGATTGTGGAGGAGGCCGAAGGCAAAGCGCCGGCTCCGGTGTTCCCGCCGAACGAAAACTATCTGGACCTCCGCGCGAATCCCCAGGCGATCGAAGGGATTGCCGCGGCGCGGCAATACCTGCCGCTCCGGAACTTCCTGGCCTCCGTCAACGGCGAGGAATCGATATTCGCCACGGCAAGCGCTGCCACGAAATCGGATTTGCCGGCCGCTGTTTCCGCCGGGTCAGCGTATGAATTTGCATCGCAGGCAAGAATCGTGTTTGCAGAGCCAGCTCTCAATTGGGAGCGGAGACATTACGTGGATCTCACTGCCGGATTGAAAGA
>JBGPBA010000340.1:0-2587 GCA_041481005.1 Candidatus Krumholzibacteriia bacterium
CATCCACGCGGTGGGCCGATCGCGAGCTCGCCCGCCTCGGCTCCCCCTCGGACCCGCGGACCGTTTCCGACGAGGACACGGTCCGCCTGGTGACGCTCGCCCTCGACCGGGGCCGTCCCGAAACCGCCCTCGAGGCGGTCTCGAGAAGCGCGCTCCGCGGCGCGGCGCGCGCGACGCTCCTCGCCCAGGCCTATCTCGCGATGGATCGACCGACCCTCGCGCTGGCCGCGCTGACCGCCGGGGCGAAAACCGGCTCCGCGCAAGACGGGACCGCGGACGAGGCGCTCTACCTCGAAGGGCTCGCGAGCGAGATGCTGGGGGACCACGGCCGCGCGGCGGCCGCCTTCGCGGCGATTGCGGCCTCGAACGGCGCCTACGCCGACAGCGGCGCGAGAGCATTGAAAAACTACACGAAGTTTCTCGAATCCGAACGCGGCGAGGAGCCCGTGGCGCTCGAGAAAACCGATTGCCTTGAACGTTCGTGAACGGAGGACGAATCATGAAGATCTGCCCCTTGATTACGCAAATGTTGATTCTCGACGACAAGGAGATCCTGGTCCGCGAGATCGACGAGCCCGAGCTCGAGAAGAAAACGGAGGAGCCGACGGCCCGCGAGAAGGACATCTTCATGAATCCTTCGGCGAAAAAACAGGACGGGACCTCGCTCCTCGACGACCTCGGCATATCGCACGAAGTCCGCTTCATCGCGAAGTCGTACCGCGGCGAGGTCGAGTGTCTCGGCGACCTCTGCCGCTTCCACGACGACGCGGCGCGCGCCTGCCGGCTCGAGCAGCTCATGAGCGGCGCGGGGCAGACCGATCGCGCGGACGAACCGATGAAAGAGATCCGCGCCGAGATCCAAAAATCGTGGGAGTTCCAGCAGAAGAGCGTCGGCGAGATCATCGCCCTGTTCAAGGAGCTCGAGGAGAAAACGGGCTCCCGGGCGGGCGAGATGCGCGGCGCGTTCGACGAGAAGCTCGGCGAGCTGTGGTCGCTTTTCGCGGCGAAGGCCGACGAGACGAAGAACGCGATGGACGCCATGTCGCGGACGCTCGAGGCGAAGTCGTCCGACATCGAGGGGAAGATCAAGACGGGCGACGAGAGCATCGCCTCTTTCCGCGAGGAAGTGTCGCTCTGGAAAAGCGTGCTCGACAAGCACGTCGACGCGATCGGCTCCGAGCTCGAGCGCAACAAGAAGCTGGTCGAGGACCTCTCGGGGAATCACTCCGACATCGTCAAGATCGTCGAGCACCAGAAGAAGAGCCTCGCCGACGAAGAGCACAAGCGCCAGCTCGCCGAGGCGAAGCGCCTCAACAACGCGGGCGTCATGGCGTACCACAACGGCCAATACGAGCGCGCGCTCGAGCAGTTCAAGAAAGCGATCGAGATCGACCCGTCGTTCACCGAGGCGTACAACAACCTCGGCCTGACCTACACGGAAACGAACGACGAGACGCGGGCGACCGAGGCCTTTCGCAAGGCGATCGAGCTGAGCCCCGACCTCGCCGCTACGTACAACAACCTCGGCTACGTCTTCTACCGCCTCGGCTCGTACCAGGAAGCGGTCGAGATGTACAACGAGTCGATCGGGAGAAACAAGGACTCGGGCTCGGCGTACACGAACCTCGGAAACGCCTACTACAAGCTCGATCGAATCGAAGAGGCGGTCGACGCGTGGAAGAAGGCGCTCGAGATCGATCCGGGGAACGAGAAGGCGCGGCGCAATCTCAAGCGGTTCCATGCCGAGGTGAAGTAGCGCCAGGGCGGCGCGAGAGCAAGACAGGGGCGGATCACCACCGTCCCGGGAGACGGACGGCGATATGACGAGACTCCAAATACCGTATCGGAGCGTACTCCTCGAGCCGAGGGATTTCGACGCGGGGGAGTTCGACTCCATCGTCGAGGGGTTCCTCGAACCGAGCCGCCGCGCGCCCGTCCTCCTCGAGGTCTGCAACGACAACATCCAGTACCTCGTCTTCATGAACGAGGGCCAGCTCTATTACGTCGCGGTGAGCGACGGGCAGCACTTCCGGGGGATGAGGCTCCGCGACTTCTTCTCCGGCGTCCGCCGGACTCCGTTTCCGACGGTCGTCGCGTACCAGGCCGACCTCGTCCTCTACCACTCGCTCCTCGTCTATCTCCAGCGAAAGCCCGACCTCAAGGTCTCCTCGGCGCTCGTCGACCTCGACGAGCTCCTCGACCGGGCCGAAGAGGAAAAGATGAGCGCCGTCCTGAGCGCGCGCGAGCCGACCGGGCTCATACTGCTGCGCTACCAGAGCGGGAAGGCGATCGCCTGCTACGGAGGCCGCGCGGAAAAGCGCGCACCGTGCGCCGATCCGCGCGAGGAGTTCCTCGTCAAGGTTTATACGATCACGGCCCGCCGGCCGCTCGAGATCAACCTGTTCACCGACCTCGTCGTGACGCACGCGGAAGACGTGAGGCCGATCCCGGATGGTTACCCGGGACAAGTGTCGTCTTTCTACCTGAGCCAGCCGCCGCGCGTCATGGTGCGGCTCAAGGGCCGCCCCCTCAAAACGTACCAGCTCGCGGGCCCCGAGGTCACGATCGGGCGTCTTCCCGAGAATAC
>JBGPBA010000341.1:0-2576 GCA_041481005.1 Candidatus Krumholzibacteriia bacterium
CATCCTCGTCCAGAGCTTCGGATCGCGGAGGATCTCGAGGGAGCTCGCGGCGAACGCATCCGCGTCCCCGTACGGAACGAGGAACCCGGTCTCGCGGTCGACGACGGAGTCCCTGAGCCCCGGGCGATCGCTCGCGACGACGGGCAGCCCGCAGGCGTTCGCCTCGACGATGGTGAGGCCCCAGCCCTCCTTCGGGCTCGGATTGACGAGGAGGTGGGCGCGGTTGAGAAAGCTCACGAGCTCCCCGTGCTCCATGAACCCGCGAAACTCCACCGACTCCGCGAGGCCAAGGCGCCGCGTCTCGCGCTCGAGGGCGCCCTTGTGCGGGCCGTCCCCGATGACGACGAGCCGCGCCGCGGGGAGCTTCTCCCGGATGCGGAGCATCGATCGGAGCGCCACCTCGACGCTCTTGTACTTGCGGAGCCGGCCGAGGTGGACGATCGTCGGCTGCTCGAACCGCGCAAGCCCGAGGTTGCGGTAGCGGTCATGGTCGAGACCGCACAGAACGACGTGGATCCGCTCGGGGGCGACGCCCCGCCGGATAAGATCCTCCCTCGTGCTTTCGCTGATCACGAGGAATGTGTTCCTCCGGAAGACGAGCGGGATGAAGAGCTCCATGACGTAGACGTATGACGCGACGAGAGGATTCGCTTCGCGGAAGACCGTCGTGCCGAAGAGGTGCGGAACGATGACGACGACGGGAAGCTTCGTCACGAGCGGCATAAAGAAGGGGAGCTTGTTGATGTCCTCGAGAACCACGTCATAGGCGCCCTCGCGCAAAACGCCGCGCGAGGCGAGCGGCAAAGACACGTTCGCGTCGTACCAGCGGCCGCGCCGGACGATCCGGATCCCGTCGGCGGAGTCCTCGGTCGGGCACCCGGGCCACCCGGCCGCGAGCTGAGTCGCGGCGTGCCCCCAGCGCACGAGCCGCGAGAGGATCTCGTGGAGATGCACCTCGGCGCCCCCCGCCTCGGGGTTCCTGATGTCCCGCCAGTTGACCGCGAGTATCCGCATCGATCCTCTCTCCTAGTCCTTCCGCGCGATCACGCCGATGACGACCGTCGTGTAGAGGGCCGAGCGCCGCGAGATGAAACGCCCACGGAGCCCCCCGAACGCCTTCCCGAGCGCCGTGAATACGCTCGGATACATGGGAAGGCGCGCCCCGAGCGGCGCGAGCCCCCGCCGGAGCATTCGATACCATATCGGGGGATTAAACCATTCGCCGTAACTCGACACAATTGAAAAAGAGTGCGAGCGCAGGAGCCGCTCGAGCTCGCCGATCGAGTATTCCCGCTCCCAGCCGGCGAACCAGACGTGAAGCGCCATGAGGAGATGTTTGATGACGGTGTAATAATGATATCGCTGCGGAACGTCGACGAGGAGGTAGCCGCCCGATTTCAGCACGCGCGCGTTCTCAGCGACGAGATCGCCGGCGTTCCGGAAGTGCTCGAGGAGCCCCTGGTGAAAGACGACGTCGAAGGTCCGGTCGGGAAAGGGCATCGCGAACGCATCGCCGCAGACGGGCGACACCCGGTCGAGCGGCTCGAGCTGAGCCTTGATGAGACCGAGGCTCGCGGCGCTGTAGTCGAGCGAGACCGTCCGCGCGCCTCCACGGGCGAGGGCGATCCCGTCCCGCCCCGTTCCCGCGCCGACCTCGAGAACCAGCTTCCCCTCGAGGGGAAGCACCCGAGCGATGCGCTCGGCGACCCGCCCTTCGTTCGAGTAGACCTCCCGAGCCGCGCCGGCCTTTTGCCAAAAGGCGTCCCAGTGGCTTCGCTCCGATGTCCGATCGATTGCCCGATCCTCCTTCAGGTCCCGTAGAGGAGCCGCTCGCCGAGGTACGTGGGGAGGCCCGCCTCCACGATGTCTCGCACCTCGGCCTCGACATCATATTCACACCGGTGGAGAGTGATGGTTCCCGCTTCGGAGTCGAAGAGACAGCACGCGGCCCGCCGGTCGCCGTCGCGCGGCTGGCCGACGCTCCCCGGATTGACGATGTAGCGCGTGCCGGGGCGCAGCTCGAGCGGGACGCCCTCGCGAAGCGGCACCTCCCCTTCGCCGAAGGCATAGGCCGCCGGCGCGTGCGTGTGGCCGACGAAACAGAGGCCAAACTCCCGCGCGGCGAACGCCTGCTCGGCCTCCGCCGCGCCGAAGACGTATACCCAATCCTCGGGCCGGTACGGCGACGCATGAACGGCGAGGTAGCGCGGGTCTTCGTGCTGCATGACGAACCGCCGCCGTATCGCCTCGTCGTACGTCCCCCCGAGGAGCGCCTCGGACCAGGCGATCGCCTCCGCCGCAACCTCGTTCAGGTCGGCGCGCTCGGCTTCGCGGATCAGCGCCGAATCATGATTGCCGAGGATGATGCGCGCGCCGGGGACGTTGAGGATGGCTTCCAGGCACGAGTCGGGGTGCGCGCCGTAGCCGACGCAGTCGCCGAGGAAGAGAAACTCGGCGGGCATGAGCGTCCGGTACAGCGCCATCACCGCTTCGAGCGCCCGGGCGTTGCCGTGGATGTCCGAGCAGACGAACACCTTCAACCCGCGCGGACCTCCTTGGCGAGGCTGTCGAGCACC
>JBGPBA010000342.1:0-2575 GCA_041481005.1 Candidatus Krumholzibacteriia bacterium
AAAATCAAGCCGAAGCCCGAGGCCGAGCGTCCCGCGGCCGCGGCGAAGTCGATTGTTGAGGCTAAGCCTGCGCCGCCGAAGACAATCCCTCGGCTCCCGGTCGAAACACGGCCGCCGCTTCCAAGACCCCAGGTCCCGACGCCGCCCGCTCAGCAGAAGCAGACGCCTGCTCCGCCGGCTAACGTGCGCCCGGTGCCCCCAAGACCGGCACCGCCCTCGCAGCCTGCGCCGCCGAAGACAATCCCTCGGCCCCCGGTGGAAACGCGACCGCCTCTTCCGAGACCCCAGGTCCCGACGCCGCCCGCGGCGATGGCACCTCCGAAGCCGGCACCAAAGCCCATCGAGGCCGCGCGCCCGGCGCCGCCGAAGCCGCCCGAGGCCCAGCGGCCTGCTCCGCCGAAGCCCGTCGAGGCGGAGCGCCCGGCGCCCGCCAAGCCCGCTGCGAAGCGCGGACGGAAGAAGGCCGCATCCGGAAAGGCCGATTCGAAGAAATCCGCCGAGGAGGCGAAGAAGAGCTCCGGGGAAGCGATCAGGCAGATGGCCGAGGAGGGAAAGTACTATCTCGGCGCCGATCAGCAGGTGATGCCCCCGGTCGAGGCGATCGAGGTCCCGGCCGGATACAATGTCGACCGGATCGTCGCCCTCGTGCGCGACCCTTATTGGATCTTCGCATATTGGGAAGTGACCGACCGCAAGTACCGTGAGCTCGAGCGGCTTTTCGAAAAAGACTGGCCGAAGTGCAGGATGGTCCTTCGCGTGTTCGATCGGACTACCGAGAGGCCGGCCCATTTCGACATCGATCTCACGGGCCAGGCGCGGAACTGGTACATCAACGTCTCTTCCGAGCGCCGCTACCAGGTCGCGATCGGGGCGCTCTCGCCCGACGGCAGATTCGAGCAGATCGCCATCTCGAACATCGTCGAAACGCCGAGCTACCGGGTGAGCGATCGGATCGACGAGGAGTGGATGGTTCCCGACGATGTTTTCAAGAAAATATTCGACGCTTCGGGAGGCCGCGGCATGCACGCCTCCTCCGCCGAGCTCAAGCAGCTCCTCGAGCGCCGGTTCGTCGAGGAGGTGAGCTCGGGCGCGGTGTCGAGCTTCGGGAGCGGAATGTGGCCGACGCCGGCGCGCGGATTCAGGCTCTGGGTCGCGACCGAGCTCATTCTCTACGGAGGCACCGAGCCCGACGCCCGCGTGACGGTGCAGGGAAAAGAGGTCAAGCTCCGTCCCGACGGCACGTTCTCGCTGCGGTTCGCCCTCCCCGACGGGAAGATCGGTCTTCCCGTGACCGCCGCTTCGGCGGACGGGGTCGAGGAGCGGACGATCGAGACGGACGTCTCCAAGAAATCTGAAAAGAAAGCACCCGTGGTGAAATGAAGGCAGAGGAAAAGGGATACCTGGCACTGGTCCTCCACGCTCACCTCCCCTTCGTCAGACACCCGGAGTATGAGGATTTTCTCGAAGAGGACTGGTTTTTCGAGGGGCTGACCGAGACGTACATCCCCCTCGTCGAGGTTTTCGACCGCCTCATCGAGGACAAGGTCGATTTCCGCCTCACTATGTCGCTCACCCCGACGCTGCTCTCGATGATGAGCGACCCGCTGCTGCAGTACCGCTACCTGCGGCACCTGAACAAGCTCATCGACCTCGCCGGGAAAGAGATCGAGCGCACCCGGTGGACTCCCGAGTTCCACGAGCTCGCCCTCATGTACTATTGGCGGCTCACCCGCGCGCGCCAGATATTCACCGAGCGCTATTACAGCAACCTCATTCCCGCGTTCAAGCGGTACCAGGACATGGGCAAGCTCGAGATCATCACCTGCGCCGCCTCGCACGGATACCTGCCCGCCATGACGAACCAGAAGGCGATCCGGGCGCAGGTCGAGATCGCGGCCGCACACTACGAAAAGCACTTCGGCCGCAGGCCGCGCGGAATATGGCTCCCCGAGTGCGGCTACACGCCGGGCGTCGAAGAGATTCTCAAGCAGTCGGGGATCAAGTACTTCTTCACCGACACGCACGGGATCCTCTACGGGGCGCCGCGCCCGCGATACGGCATCTTCGCGCCGGTCTACACGCCGAACGCGGTCGCCGTCTTCGGGCGCGACATGGAGTCCTCGAAGCAGGTGTGGAGCGCGCGACAGGGCTACCCGGGCGACTACGATTACCGCGAGTTCTACCGGGACGTCGGCTTCGACCTCGACTACGACTACATCAAACCGTACCTCCATTCCGACGGGAACCGCGTGAACCTCGGCATCAAGTACTACCGCATCACGGGTCAGACCGAGCAGAAGGAGCCGTACAAACAATCGATCGCGCGGGAGAAGGCCGCCGCCCATGCCGGGAACTTCATGTTCAACCGCGAGAAGCAGGTCGAATACCTCAACGATTTCCTCGGCATCAAGCCGATCATCGTCTCGCCGTACGACGCGGAGCTCTTCGGGCACTGGTGGTACGAGGGGCCGATCTTCCTGGGCGCCGTCTTCCGCCGCCTGCACGAGCAGGGCACGGTGCAGGTCGTCACCCCCGTCGAGTACCTCGAGCGGCACCCCGACTGCGAGGTGGCGCA
>JBGPBA010000343.1:0-2571 GCA_041481005.1 Candidatus Krumholzibacteriia bacterium
CGACCAGGTGCAAGGAGTACTGAATCCCCGGCGCCGTGCAGATCGGCAGGCCGTCTTCATTCCACGCGGCCGATGCGGAGGCATAACCCCCAAGAAGCGCGACGAGTATGAGGGCGCACGACAGGCCTATGCTCCTCAACATATCGGCACCTCCCCTATTGAGATGAGAAGTCCCCTATCTTTCGCGAGAGAAGAATTGAATACTAGCACACATTACCCGCGGGGGTCAATGAAGAATCGTCGAAGAACCTTGCCGCCGCGCTCCGGAGCCGTTCGAGGCCGGTCAGCCGCAAGGCCCAGACGGATGCCCCCGCGGTCCCACGTTACCGTTGAAAATGAGAGGTCTCGGGCGTATCATGCCTTCTCGAGATCAGGTCCGCTCCACCGGACAATGAGAGTTATCCCGCCAGCGCCATAAGAAAGGAAAGTGGCTATGAGATTCTCCCGTGCTCTCCCGGTACTCGCCCTCGTGATTGCTCTCGCCATCCCGGTCGTTCTGCTACCGCAGACTCTTGCGGCTCAGGCGGCGGCGCCCAGCGCGTCCGTCCCGGCGAAGGCGAGCATCCACGTCGGGAGCTGGCGCGAGCTCGGGCCCTTCCCGTCGCCGGCGCCCGCCTTCAGCTCCGAGGGCAAGGAAAAATACGACGCGGCGAAGCTCCTTGCGTACGATGAGCTGGACCTCAACGCGTTGAAGCCGATCGAGGCGGCGACGGTGATCCTTCCCCTGGGATTCAAAGCCCTCTGGAAAAGCGCCGCGTGCGACACGAGCGGAATGACGCTCCCGGCGGACGCCAAGGAACCCACCGTGGCCTACCTCGCCGCCTACGTCGAGGTGCCGCGATGGACCAAGGTCAGCGTCGACGCGCGAGGCAGCGATGCCTTCAGGATTCTCATCGACGGCGCCGAGATCGCAAAGGCCGGAACGGGCGCGAAATTCAAGGACAAGAAATCGGGCGAGGCGAAGCTCGAGCGCGGGAAGCACCTGCTTCTGGTGAAAACGGCGCACACAAGCGCGGATTCCGTGAAGGACTGGCGCTTTGACGTGAGCCTCTCGGTGGCGGGAGCCTCCGGCTCTCCGGTGACCCTCTCGCTCTCACCCGTCCGGGACGTCTCGCTGCAGGACATCGTCGATACCGATCCGCTCAATTCGATCGCGATCTCTCCCGACGGCGGCCTCATCGCCTTCTCGACCGGCGTCCACAAGCCGCCCGAGGGAAAATTAACGAGCTGGATCGAGATCCGCCGCGCCAAGGACGGATCGCTCCTTCGAACGATCAAGGACATGAAAGGGTTTTCCGACGTGCAGTGGGCGCCCGTCGGCAAGCGCCTTTCGTACGTCGTCGCCGGAGACGAAGGGAAGCGCTCGATCCGCGTGCTCGATCTCGACACGGGGACGACCGAATCAATCGTCGAAGACGTGAAGGACCTGGACGGATTCACCTGGGCGCCGACCGGGACGTTCATCGTCTATTCGATCACCGAGAAACCCGAACCCGACAAGAAGCCGCTCAAGCGGATCGGGGCCATCCAGGAGCGCTGGAGCTACGGGAAGGACCGCTCCTACCTGTACCTCTCGACCGTGCCGGCCTCGGCGACGAGGCGCCTCACCGCCGGCAAGCAGAGCTCCAACCTCACCGACATCCATCCCGACGGCACGCACGTCCTCTTCACGAGAAGCTATGAGGACCTCTCCGAGCGGCCGTACGACGTCACCGAGCTCCTTGTGATGAACCTCGAGGACGGGAGCGTCGATCTCCTCTGGAAGGGGCACTGGCTGAATGCGGCATCCTACTCTCCCGACGGCTCGAAGATCGTCGTCGTGGGGGGCCCGTCGGCCTTCGGACAGATCGGGGTCAACGTCCCCGCTGGCACGGTCCCGAACGACTACGACGGACAGCTCTACATCTTCGATCCGGCGACGAAGAAGGCCGAGCCTCTCTCGAGAGAGTTCGATCCCGCGATCGAGTCGGCGTTCTGGTCGAAGGTCGACGGAAACATCTACCTCACGGTCGAGGAGCGCTCGTACCGGAGCCTCTACCGCTACGCGCCGAAGAACAAATCGTTCCAGCGGATCGACGTCGGCTGCGAGGTGATCGAGCGGGGCGACATCGCTCGCGACAGGCTCATGGCCGCGTACGGCGGCTCGGGCGCGACGCAGGCTGCGCGCCTCTACGCCGTCGACCTCGCCCGCGGCACCTCGAAGATGATCTACGACCCGTCGGCGGAGGATTTCAAGAACGTGAAGCAGGGCGCGGTCGATCTCTGGAGCTTCACGACCTCCTCCGGCAAGACGATCGAAGGGTACGTCTACCTTCCGACCGCCTTCGACCCGCAGAAGAAATATCCCTGCATCGTTTACTACTACGGCGGCACCTCCCCCACGAGTCGCAACTTCGGCGGCCGCTATCCGAAGAACTTCTGGGCCGCCCAGGGGTACGTCGTGTACGTGCTCCAGCCGAGCGGGGCGACCGGCTACGGGCAGGCCTTTTCGGCGGCGCACGTGAACGACTGGGGCAAGGTGGTCGCGGGCGAGATCATCGAGGGCGTGACGAAGTTCGCCGACGCCCATCC
>JBGPBA010000344.1:0-2564 GCA_041481005.1 Candidatus Krumholzibacteriia bacterium
CCCCCGCCCGAAGAAGAAAGTCGAACGATATGGAGAAAACGTCGAGGATCACGACGTTCCGCAGCACCATCGAGTAGGCGATGTTGATCGCCAGGAAAGCGGCGCAGATGAGGAAGAAACCGCGCCCGAGCATCAACGCGACGGCGAGCATGACGACCATGACGGCGATCGAGATCGGCAGCGCCTCGCCGGGCCGGATGAGGCCCGAGGCGATCGGGCGCTTGCGCTTGATCGGATGCTCGGCATCCTTCTTCCGGTCGAAGACGTCATTGAGAATGTAGACCGAGCCCGAGAGCAGACAAAACACGATAAACCCGTAGAAGCTCCTCAGAAGAAGGCCCTCGTCGAAGAGGTTCCTCGAGAATACGACTCCCGCGAAGACGACCAGATTCTTGGTCCACTGCCGGGGACGCATGGAAGTGAAGATGTACCAGAGCCTTCTCATGTTCCTATTCTAGAGGATTATCCTTCCATTTGCAAATGCTTACCGTTTGGCAGACCCGGAAGGGCACTCACGCCCGTAGGCCTCCCGCTGCGGCGGGAGCAGGCTCCGAGGACGCGGCAGGCCGGTCCCCGGACCCCCGGAAGCGTTCCGCGTGGAGCGCGAGGGCGAGGTTCGCCCCGATGACGATGAACAGCATCGTCACCGCCTCGGCGTCGCCGAAGTTCCAGTCGAAGAGACCGTTTACGAGGAAGCCGGTGAGCGCCCCGATCGAGCCGACAACGAGCGCCCGCTCGGGCGGCGGGAGCCCCAGCTTGAGATTCCGGGCGAGGAGCCGGTAGAAGAACACGAGAAGAAAAATGAAGGCGGCGAGCCCCACGAGCCCCATCTGGACCGCGATCTGGACGAAGTTGTTGTGCATGTGGCCGTGTATGAAGACCGCCGTCGGCGGCTTGTACTGCCGATACAGCTCGCCCAGATCCATCGTCCCCACGCCGAGAAGGGGGTGATCCTTGAACATTCGCCAGCTCGCGCTCAGCATCTCGAGCCGCTGGACGTTCGTCCCGAAGGTCGGGCTCCACATCGTCTGGACTCTCTCGCGGTATACCGGCGGGAGGAGCAGGAAGAGCGCCACGAGCGCCGCCACGAAGAGCACGATGAGCCTTCTGCGGAGAAACGCCAGGATGACGACGACCGAAACGAGCGTCCCGATCCACGAGCTTCTCGTGAAGGAGACCAGGAGCGCCGCGAGGATCACGGCCGTGGCGACGCCGAGCGCGACGCGGAACCTCCGCGTGACGCCCCGCCCGACGAACACGGCGAAGGAGAGCGAGCACAGGACCAGCAGAATGCTGCCGAAGGTCATCGGGGTCGAGAAGGAGCCGTGGGTCCGCCCGAGAACCCCGTCCCCCAATCCGAGGAAGTAGAGCGCGATCCCGTACGCCGCGCTCCCCGCCCCCGCGAAGACGAGCGCCGCGTAGAGCCTTCTGCCGAGCCGCTCCCCCGTGACGAGAAGGCCGACGACGTACACGACGCTGAAGAGCAGAAGGTTTTTCAGATGATGCAGGCTCGCGAGCTTCTCCTTCGAGGCGAGGGCGGCGACCAGCGAGACGGCGACGAAGAGAATCACGGGAAGATCGAGAGAGGTCCGCCGCAGCCGGGGCGCCCGGCCGCACGCGAGCAGCACGAGCCACAGCGCCACGGCGAGCCCGAGCGCCGTCTGGGTCCCCGCGATCGTGAAGGTCGAGAAAACGACGAAGGCTCCGAGGAGCCAGGCGAGCGCCGTGGGCGTGCGGTCGAGCGCGTCCTTTGGGATGCTATGAGACATGTTCCTCGACAGGCGAGGCGATCTCGCGAAGCGTCTTCCGCATTCCCGCCGCGTCGCCGTCGGCGAGGCATCCCGTGAGCTTCATGAAGAGCCCGCCGATCCCCGAAGCGGGGCAGACCTCGGCGACCCGCTCGATCGCCGCTTGGCCCGCGCCCGGCTGCGCGGCGGAGCCGGCGTAGACGCCCCCTCCGGCCGCCGCAAGCCCCGCGATGATCCCGCTCCAGCCGGCCACCGATGGGACCGATTCGATCCTGATGACGGCCAGCCGCGACGGCTCGCCCTGGAAAATATCCCGCAGAATGCTCTCCGAGGCCCGCGCCGCGTCCTCCAGCTCCCCTTCGCCCGCGGCGGCCATCCGAGCGACGACGATGAGCCGGGCGCCGGGCACCCGAAAAACCTCGGAGGCGAGCGCCTCGAGGGGAACGATGATCGTCCTCACGAAGGCTTCGAGCGGGTTGCTCAGGTTGGCGTTCCTGAGAACGAAATCGGCGAATACGACGTCGGGCCGGTGCCTCCCGAGAACGCCTCGCAAGGCCGCACGGTCGCCGACGATGCCGAGGTAGCACGCGCGCTTCGCGGTCCCCGCCCTGCCGAGACAGGCTTTGCCCTCGAGGACGCGCTCGTCGTTCGACACAAGGATAAGCTCCCGAGATCGAGTGAACACGGCCTCGGACGCCTCGACGAGCGGCCCGTTCCCGGCGACCAGCACGCGACCGTCGACGTAGGGCGCCTCGGCCTCATGCTCCACCGGGACCGCGATCTCGGAGGGATCCGATACGACGCGCAGAACCACGC
>JBGPBA010000345.1:0-2541 GCA_041481005.1 Candidatus Krumholzibacteriia bacterium
GAAGATGCTCCAGCGCGAGTACGCCTCCCGGATCAACATCACGCCCGACGATGTGCGCGCCTATTACGACGGTCACCAGGACGAGTTCAAGAAGGACGGCAAGGCGCAGCCCTTCGATCAGGTGAAAAATGACGTCGCCGCGGTGGTGAAGACCCAGAAGGAGGCGGCGATCCAGCAGCAGCTCTTCGCCGAGCTCAAGGACAAATACAACGTCGTGATTCACCGCGCGGCGCTGGGTGGGAAATGAGGCGGACCGCCATATTCTTGTTCATGCTCCTCGCGGCCGCGGCTTCGTGCAAGAAGGCGGGCCCGGCCGAGGAGAAGAAGTTCACATTCAGCCGGACGTACGGAAGCCGCCCGGTGAGCTTCCGCGTCGCTTTGAGCGACAGCGCCGTCTCGATCGCCGATCGCGTCAGCATGCTCCTCGAGACACGGGCCGAGAAGGGCTGGCGCGCGGAGCTTCCGAAGTTCGGCGAGAAGCTGAGCGAGTTCGGCATTGTCGACTACCGCAATCCCCAGCCCGAGCTTGGGCAGGGGGGCGTCGTCGTCACGAAGCGCATCTACGAGCTCGAGCCCTTTCTCTCGGGCGACTACAAGATCCCGCCGATGGAGGCGTCGTTCTATCAAGAGGGGGACAGCACCCGGCACACGATCGAATCGGACACGATCCTCGTTCGCGTGAAATCGCTCCTTCCGAAGGACAAGGCCACGCTGGACATACATGACGTCGCGGCACCCGTCGCGTTCCCCTTCGCCTGGTGGAAGGCGGCGGTCATCGCGGCGTGCGTCGCCGCCGCCGCGGGTGCCTTCGTCTTTCTCTGGCGGCACAGGCGCATCCGGGAGAAGCTCATCCCGCGCCTTCCGGCCCACGAGATCGCCTATCGGAAGCTCGAGAAGCTCCTCGCGCGGGGGCTCATCGAGCAGAAGCTCTACCGCGAGTTCACCGCCGAGGTGGCGGACATTCTCAGACAATACGTCGAAGACCGGTTCGCGATGAAAGCGCCCGAGCGAACGACGGAGGAATTTCTCCTCGAGGCCGGCATGGGCCTTCCCGTCGATCGCGAGCACAAGGAGGTTCTCAAGCAGTTCCTCGTCCACTGCGATCTCGTGAAGTTCGCGGCGCTCGAGCCGTCCGCGGACGACGTCAAGCGCACGTTCGAGACCTGCAAGGAGTTCATTGAAATGACGAAGGTGCGGGAGGAGGTGAAGGCCGAGGCCGCATGAGTATGATGCACGGAATGAGATTCGCGACGCCGTGGGCGCTCCTTCTGCTGCTCGCGATCCCGGTCGTCATGTTCTACCTCTATCGTTTCGGGCGGCCCGGCACGATGCTCTTCTCCTCGACCGCCAACGTGAAGCGCGCGGGTGCATCGTTCAAAACGAGCTTCGCCGCGATTCCCATGGTGCTCCGCATTCTCGTCCTCGTGTGTATCGTGCTCGCCATCGCGCGTCCGCAGCAGGGGCACGAGAAGGTCAAAGACGTCACGAAGGGCATCGCGATCGAGATGGTGCTCGACCGCTCGGGGAGCATGGGCACGGAGATGGACTTCCAAGGGGTCCATTACACGAGGCTCGACGTGGTGAAGAAGGTCTTCGAGGAGTTCATCATGGGCGACAACAAGAATCTCAAAGGACGGCCGAACGACCTCGTCGGGATGGTCGCCTTCGCCCGGTATGCCGATACGATGGCGCCGCTCACCCTCGAGCACGGGGCGCTCCTGCGCTTTCTTTCGAGCATTCACGTCGTGACGAGGCAGAATGAGGACGGCACCTCGATCGGCGATGCGATCGCCCTCGGCGCGGCCCGCCTTCGCACCGCCGAGGAGGAGATCTCGCGCCGCGCGCACGAGACCGGCACGAAGGGCTACGAGATCAAAAGCAAGATCATGATCCTCCTCACCGACGGGCAGAACAACTTCGGCAAGCGCACGCCGCAGGAGGCCGCCGCGCTCGCCAAGGAATGGGGCATCAAGATATACGCGGTCGGCGTGGGCGGCAAAGAGGCCGTCGCGACGATGAAAACGCTTTTCGGCGAGTTCAAGGTGCCGGTGGGCGAGGGGGTCGACCAGGCGACGCTCCAGCAGGTGGCCGACGCAACGAACGGCAAGTTCTGGATGGCGGAAGACGAACAGTCGCTCCGCCAGATATACGAAGAGATCGACCGCATGGAGAAGAGCAAGATCGAGTCGGTGCGCTTCGTCGATTACAACGAGAAGTTCAAGGTGTTCGCGCTCGTCGCGCTCGGGCTGCTCTTCGCCGAGGCCGCGCTCTCGAACACCATTTTCAGAAGGATACCGTAAGCGTCTATGCACCTCGGCGACGTCAAGATGCTGTACCTCCTCTGGATCGTGCCGGTCCTCGCCGCGTTCTATGCGTGGGCCTCGTACCGGCGCGGCAAGGCGCTTCGCGCGTTCGTCGACGACGAGCTCCTCGGGCGGATCGGGCTCTCGATCAATCGAACGGGGCGCCTGTGGAAGGCCGTGCTCCTCATCCTGGCATTCTCCTTCGTTGCCTTCGCCGCGGCGCGGCCCGCGTGGAATC
>JBGPBA010000346.1:0-2540 GCA_041481005.1 Candidatus Krumholzibacteriia bacterium
CGGCGGAAGCGGCGCGGGCGCCCGTGTCTCCGACCGCCGGCGAGGCTCCGCTCGCCCTCGAGACGCGCGAGCCCGCGAAGGGCGGCTCCGACCTCCCCGCGCGCCGCTATCGCTTCGTCTACGAGAAGGGCGGCCGAGAGCGATTCCTCGCGCACGTCGAGATGATGAACGTCATTCAGCGAGCCCTTCGCCGCTCGGGGCTCCCTCTTTCGTTCTCCGAGGGTTTCCATCCGCATCCGAGGGTCTCCGCGGGACCTTCGCTCCCCGTGGGCGCCGAGGGGCTCGGCGAGTTCTTCGACGTCGAGCTCACGAAAGAGGCCGCCGTTTCGCCCGAGCTCCTGAACGGATTTCTGCCGGCGGGATTACGGATACGGAAATGCGCGGGGCCCTTCTCGCGAAAGGAGGGGAAGCTCCCCCACGAGGTCAGGTTCACGTACCTGCTCACATTCGATGCCGTGAGGGAGCTCCTCGAAAACGCCGCCGCGCAAACCGAATTGTTGTCTCAAGAAAAGCGCATGTGGTATCTTCTCGGCGAGGAGCTGGGTGTCTCGCGCGTGCCGGGTCTCTTCGAGGGCACGGCTCCGGTCGATCCGGCGGTCCGTCTCGAAGGCGAGTGGAGAGGGCTTTTCGAGCGCGGCGCCTCCTTCGTCGACGAGAAGGGGAAGGAGCGCTCCTCGGTCGGATGCTCGGTCCGCGCCGCGGCGGGGGGAGCCCTCGAGCTTTCGCTCCCCGGCACCGACGGCGCGCCGCGCCCGAGTGATTTGTTGATGGTCGCGTTGCCGAAGAACGTCGCGTCTCTCGTGAGGGTTCGAAGGCTCGCGATTCAGTATAAATCGGAAGAGGGATACGTCGATTCGTCCGAACTGGTAGCCTGCTGAAAGGAACACAAGCCATTCGTAATCATCGTCCCAAGCAACAGGCCTCCCGCCCGGTCAAAACGCAGATCCTGATCAATTACACGGCGCACGAGGTGCGGATCGCGATGCTCGAGGATCGCGAGCTCGTCGAATTCCTCATCGAACGCGAGGAAGCGCGCCGGTCCGTCGGGGACATCTACTACGGCCGCGTCACGGCGGTC
The DNA here is from genome assembly GCA_041481005.1 of Candidatus Krumholzibacteriia bacterium. GTDB lineage: Bacteria > Krumholzibacteriota > Krumholzibacteriia > Krumholzibacteriales > Krumholzibacteriaceae > SSS58A. Next base: position 1,079 of record JBGPBA010000346.1, read on the forward strand.
ATCCCCGGCATCCAGGCTGCTTTCGTCGACATCGGGCAGGAGAAGGCGGCGTTTCTCCACGTGAGCGACGTCGCGTCGGGTTCCATCGACCCGGAACTCCTCGACGAGGAGGACACGGAAGTCCCGAGCGGCCGCCGAGAGCTGCCGCCGATCGAGAACCTCCTCAAGAAGGGCCAGGACATCATCGTCCAGGTCCGCAAGGAGGCGATCGGCACGAAGGGCCCGCGCATCTCGTCGGAGCTCTCGCTCCCCGGGCGCTACGCCGTCCTCATGCCCGGCCTCGACCACATCGGGGTGAGCAAGAAGATCGACGACCGCCGCGAGCGTTCGCGTCTGAAGCAGATCGTCAAGAAGTTCAGGCCGCCCGGCGCCGCCATCATCGTGCGGACCGCGGGCGAGGGCGTGACGGAGGATCAGCTCAGGGACGACATCAGGTACCTCGAGAAGCTCTGGAAGGAGATCAAGGAGAAGAGCGAGAAGGCGTCCCCACCTTCCCTCATCCACGAGGACGTCGATCTCACGATCTTCGCGCTTCGCGACCTCTTTACCGAGGACGTCGAATCGATCGTCATCGACAACCGCGTGGAGTTCGAGCGACTGCGTTCGTACCTCAAGTCGCTCGCCCCGCAGCTCGGCTCGCGCGTGCGTCTCTACGAGGAAAAGACCCCGATATTCGATTTCTACGATCTCGAAGGGGATATCGAGAAGATTCTCGAGAGCAAGATCTGGCTCAAGAAGGGCGGCTACATCGTCATCGAGCACACCGAGGCGCTCGTCACGATCGACGTCAACACGGGCCGCTACGTCGGGAAGCGTGACCAGGAGGAAACGATCCTCGAGACGAACACGATCGCGGCGAAGGAGATCGCCCGCCAGCTCAGGCTCCGGGACATCGGCGGGATCATCGTCGTCGATTTCATCGACATGGAGGTCGAGGAGAACCGCCGCAAGGTCTACAACGAGTTTCGCGGCCTCCTCAAGAAGGACCGCTCCCGCGTGCGCGTCTACCCGATGAGCGACCTCGGCATCATCGAGGTGAGCCGGAAGCGCGTGCGGCCGAGCCTGCTCCATTACTTCAGCGAGGAATGCCCGTATTGCGAGGGACGTGGCAAGGTCTTGAGTCTCGAGTCGATGGCGATGAAGGTCGAGCAGTGGATCCGCCGGATCGGCGCCCAGAAGCGGGAGCGCGGGATTCTCTTCAGGTTGAACCCGGTACTCGGGGTGTTCCTGCGCGACGAGCGCGCCGAGAACCTCACCGAGCTCGCCGAAACCTACCGGGTCCGAGTCGAGCTCGTCGACGATCCGAGGCTCCATCGAGAGGAGCTCGAGATATTCTCTCTCGACGGCGAGCGCAACCTCAAGGCGGCGTTCGAGTGACGCCCCGCGGCCGGCGTTCGCCTCACGGCCGCGTTCCGACACGTCAGCGGAGTGAAGGGGCCGCTCTCCGGCTCCCGCCCCTTCA
>JBGPBA010000347.1:0-2535 GCA_041481005.1 Candidatus Krumholzibacteriia bacterium
AGCTCGATGTCCCCCTCGCTGTAGGAGACCGGGGTCGTGATCCGGAGATACCTGACCGGTACACCCTGGTTCTCGACGCCGACCTTCTGAAGCGCCTCGACGAGCGGCGTGACGCTCCCGTCGCGGGGCTCCGGCGGCTCGTCCGAGTCGATGTCGATGATCATGTTGTCGATCTGGAGTCCCGAGGCGGTCGCGAGAATGTGCTCGACGGTGTGGATAACGACGCCGTTCATGACGAGCGTCGTATTCCGCCGAATCTCCCCGTCATGGATCGAGTCGACACGCGCGGGGATCTCGACCGGCGTTTCGAGATCGACCCTCCGGAACCTGATACCCGTGAAGGGAGGCGCCGGGTGGAACACCGTCCGCACCTTTTTGCCGGTGTGGAGGCCGATCCCCTCGTACGTGAGAGACCCTCTAATCGTCCGTTGCTGACGTACCACTGCGCTTCTTTCTCTCGATCGCGTCGACCCGATTCGCGAGCTCCTTCACTTCACGGAAAAGCTCGGGCAGCCGGGCGATGAGCGCGTAAATCTTCCGGGCGAGGGAGTGCTCGCGCGCCGGATAGCCCGACACCTTCATGTCGGCCGGTATCGATTTCGTCACGCCGCCCTGGGCGCCGACCATGGCGTTGTCGCCGATCCGGATATGGCCGACGAGCCCCGCTTGGCCCGCGAGAAAGACGTTGCGGCCGAGCTCGGTGCTCCCCGAAACGCCCACCTGCGCGGCGAGCATCGAGTGCTCGCCGACGATGACGTTATGCGCGATCTGGACGAGGTTGTCGATCTTGACGTCGCGCTTGATGAGGGTCACATCCGTGGTCGCCCGGTCGATCGTCGTGTTCGCGCCGATCTCGACGTCGTCCTCGATCCGGACGATCCCGATCTGCGGGATCTTGATGTTGAACTCGCCGTCCTTCGCGTAGCCGAAGCCGTCGCTCCCGATGACGGCGCCGGCGTGGACAATGACACGGTTGCCGATTTCGCACCGGTCGCGCACGGTGACGTGCGGGTAGACGAGGCAGTCGTCCCCGAAAACGACGTCGTTGCAGATGCACACGAGCGGGAGCACCTTCGTCCGCGCCCCGATCGTCACGTTCTCGCCGATGAAGGAATAGGCCCCGATCGACACGTCGGCTCCGAGCTTCGCGCTATCTGCGATGATCGCGGTCGGATGGATGCCCTGCTGGCATTTCTCCATCGGATTTCCCGTGAAGAGGGTGATGACCTTGAGAAAAGCGAGGTGCGGGTTCGCGACCCTGATGATCGGCTTCGGCGAACCGCCGTCCCGGCAGGCGATCACGGCGGACGCCTTCGTCGTGGCGAGGTACGATTCGTACTTCGGATTGGCAAGGAAGGTGATCTCTCCCTCCTTGGCCTCCTTGATGCCGGCGACCCCGGTGATCGTGATGTCCCGCTCGCCGATGATCTCACCGTCGACGAGGCGGGCCAGCTCTTCAAGTGCGTATGAAACCATCGCTTGTATCCGGCGTGCCGTCAGCCCCTATTGCGTGATGCCCGTTTGATTCTATCCCCCGCGCGGGGAAAACTCAAGCACAATGGACGTGGACCCCCGCGGCGCCGCTATGGCGTGGCCGGCTTGGCCGGGGTCAGCTGGGTCGAGAGCGCGTCCATGACCCTCTGCGTCAAATCGATCGATTTCTTGGCATAGACGATGTTGCCCTGGGCGGCATCGAAGATGATCGTGTACCCTTCGTTCTCGGCGATCTTCGCGATGACCGCGTTGATCTTCTCGACGATCGGCTGCGTGAGCTCCTTGTTGCGCTTCGCCGCCTGGCCGGTGTCGGGATCGAAGATGTTGGCCATGAAGTCCTTGTATTCCTTCACCTTCTGATCGTACGTGAGCTTCTTCTCGGCGAGCTTTTCCTGGCTCAGCATGAGACTCTGGCTCTGGATCTCCTCCTGCATCTTCGCGAGGTTATCCTCCATATCCTTCGCTTTCTTCTTCCACTGGTCGACTTCCTTCTTGTAGACCGCTTCCGCGTCGACCGTCTCCTTGAACTCGGCGAAGATTTTCACCGTGTCGATATAGCCGAGCTTGAGCTCCTGCGCCATGAGGGTGCCCAGCGGCACATGCGAAAGAATGAAGCACACGAGCACGATTCCCGATATCTTCTTCATGCAAAAGCCTCCTTCCAAACGTACGGCATTGTATAGAACATATAGAACTTTGTCCCCGATGGAAACCACTTTCTAGAAGAATGTGCCGAAGGTGAAATGCGGCGTCCAGCCGGGCCCGCCCGGCTTGTCGAACCCGTATCCGTAGTCGAACCCGAGGGTTCCCATGGCCGGCATCTCGATCCGAATGCCGAGGCCGAGCCCGCGGCGCAGGTGGAAGAGGTCCGCCTCGCCGAAGCTGTTCCACGTGTTCCCCGAGTCGAAGAAGGCGAGCGCCCATACCTGCTGGGTGAAGGGGAACAGGATCTCGTGCGTGAAGGTCGTCATGAATCGTCCGCCGACGAACTCGTCGTTCCCCTCGGGCACGACCTGGTAGAAATCATAGCCTCGGAGCGCA
>JBGPBA010000348.1:0-2532 GCA_041481005.1 Candidatus Krumholzibacteriia bacterium
ATCCTTGAGCGAGACGACGCCGACCGCCTTGTCCCCGTCCGCGACGATGAGCCTGGTCCTGCGGTTGCGGTACATGATCTTCAGTGCGTCGATCGCGTCGGTGTTCGGCGAAACGGTGTTCTCCGCCGAGCAGGCGGGGGCGATGTCCCGTACACGGTGATCGTCCCACTGATCCCGCGGCACGCCCCTGATCTCATCGGTCGTGATGCACCCGACGAGCCTGCCGTCGTCGACCACCGGGAAGATCCCGAAGTGGTACCGGTACAGGTAATCCTCGATGAGCTGCTTCACCGTGATGGAGGGCGGGACGGAGACGGGGTCGGCCTTCATGAATCGAGTCACGGGCTGCCCCCGCAGCGCCATGCGCATCTCGAGGCGAAAGAGCGAGGCGCGCGAGGTGCTCCGGAGGAAAAGCCCGATCAACACCCACCAGACTCCCGTCACGAACTGTCCCCGGATGAAGAAGATGATGCCGACGACGATCATCAGCAGGCCGAACCCGCTCCCGAACTGCGCGGCCACGCGCGTCGCCCAATGAAGGTCCCCCTTGAATCGCCACAGGGTCGCCCTGAAGACGCGCCCCCCGTCGAGGGGGAAGGCGGGTATGAGATTGAACCCCGCCAGGAGGAGGTTGATGTAGCCGAGGTAGAAGAAAAGCCACGGCACGGCGGGGTGGAGCGCCGCCCTGACGGCCCACGCGCGGGCCAGGAGGCACGCGACCCCGAGAACGACGCTCGAGAGCGGGCCGGCCAGCGCCATGAAGAACTCCGTCTTGGCGTTCTGGGGCTCCTCTTCCATCTCGGAGACGCCCCCGAAGATGAAGAGGGTGATTCCCTTCATCTCCAGCCCGAAGCGCCGCGCGACGAGACTGTGAGAGAGCTCGTGAAAAACGACCGACGCAAAGAGCCCGAGCATCCCGATGGCGCCCATCCACCAATACGTGCCGCCGGAGAGGCCCGTCACGTAGTGCGGAAACACGCCCGTCGCGAGCGACCAGGTCACGAGAATCGCGATGATGATCCAGCTCGCGTCGACGCGCACGTCGAAGCCGAAGAGCTTGAAAATCCGAACAGCTTTTCCGAACATGAATCCTCCCGGGGTCGAGACGGTTACAGGGGGCCTATTTTCTCGAGGAGCTCGTCGATCGAGAACGGCTTCGTGACGATGCCGTCGGCGAGGCGCCTGATCTCGAGCTTGCTGTCCATGTCGAGCTCCGCGTCCGATTCTTCGGTGAGCACGAGCGAGGAGCCGGTGACGATGACGACCTTCGGCGCGAGCAGGATGCGTTTCGCCCGCCTCAGAATCTCGAGCCCCCCGACGGACGGGAGCTTGAGGTCGAGGAGAACGAGGTCATAGGCGTTCCGCTCGACGAGCGAAAGCGCCTTCCCGCCGTCGGTCGCGGTCTCGGTCTCATAGCCGATGTGCCCGAGGATGTCTGAGAGCTCCTCGCACATCTCCTTGTCGTCGTCGACGATGAGCACCCTACGCATGTTCTCATTTCCTCGAGATCGGAAGCCTCACGGTCACTCGTGTCCCCGTTCCGAGCGTGCTCTCGATGCGTATGCTGCCGCCGTGCAGCTGGACGATCCGATGGCTGATCGGCAGCCCGAGCCCCGTCCCCGTCGGCTTGCGCGTGACGAAGGGCTCGAAAAGCCGGCCGAGATCGGCGGCCTCGATGCCGCCCCCGTTGTCCTCGATGCCGATCTCCACGGTGTTTTCGCCCGACAAGCGCGCCCCGACGAGTATCGTGCCCGACTGCGGCGCGACCGCCTCGTACGCATTCGTCAGAATATTGACGAATACCTCCTCGAGCTGATCGGGATCGGCTTGGATGGTCAGTTTACCGATGGGCGAGAGATCCTTGCGCACAATCATCTTCTTGCCGGCGAACCTCCTGCGCGAAGACGCGATGCTCGCGCCGAGGACCGCGCCGAGCTCCACCGTCTGGTAGACCGGCGCCTTTATTCTCGCGTAGTTCAGGAGGTTGTTGATGATCTCGGTGCTCTCCTCCACCTTCTTCTCGATGTTGTTGATGTGCTTCTCGATCTCCGGGTTCGTGTTCTTCTTGCGGATATTGTACAGGGCGGCCCGCATGACCCCGAGCGGGTTGCGGAGCTCGTGGGCGACGACCGCCGCGAGGGTCCCCATGTCGGCGAGCCGCCGGGTGGCGAGCATCTCCTCCTCGGCGGCGAGCTTCTTCTTCTTCCGTTCGGTTGTGTCGCGCCACTGGAGGATGGCGCCCACGATGGCCTGACCGATCCTGATCGGCGCGGCCGTCGCGTATGATATCTGCTCCTCTCCATGCGCGTTCAACACGGGGCCGAAGACGTTTCTCATGACCTCTCCCCGAAGAGCCCGGGAGGTGATCGATTCCTCCATCGTCATCCTACGGACGTCATTGAATCGCGCCGAGGCTCGAGCGAAGAGATCATCCCGTGTCCGCCCGAGAGGATCGAAGCCGAGCGATTCGACGGCGGGCGCGTTCCGATGAATGATGATTCCGCGCGCATCGAGGATGATGACGGGCTCGGG
>JBGPBA010000349.1:0-2528 GCA_041481005.1 Candidatus Krumholzibacteriia bacterium
CGATACGAGAGAGACCGATTTCCGCCCGCCCGACATGGAGCTCATCTGGAAATACAAGAACGTCGTATGGACGTACGGGTCGGAAGACCGGGTCAACGCGTGGGACAACGTCGTGCGGTTCATCCCCGAGAGCCGGGTGGGATCGGTGAGCATCCTGACCTTCAATTTCCTCGCGTACTACATGGCCTCGGGCGGCCACCTCTGGACTTCGGGAAAATCGGACAAGCAGGGCGGGCTCTGCGCGGTGCTCTACACGACCGCCCAGCTCTATCCCCTTTCATTCAAGTGCGAGATCACGGGGCCGCGCAAGGCATGCGACGGCGACACGAGCGGCGTGTACTGCATGGCCTACAAGGACTACTGCGTCTCGGTGATCGACAAGGTATGGTCGACGCCGCGGAACGACTCGCGCATGCCGGTCCGGAGGCTCGATTGGGACGCCATGTCGTCGGCGTACAAGGACGCCGTCGACCAGATCAGCGGATGGAGGCCGGGACTCCCGCAGGAGCTTCGTCTCTGGGACGAGGTGACGAAGACGGGGAGGTTCTTCGATCCGAGCGTGCAGGGATTTACGTACGTCGAGGTCTACAATCCGGGATATTGGATGAACCCGGCGGCCGCGAGCATGCAGTCGTGCTTCCATCCGATGTATCGCATGCGGGCGCGCAATCAGATCTCCCCGATGCACCGTCAGGTGGTCGCGTTCTGGACGACGAAATACGCGAACGTCGTCGCGGCCGCCCCCGGGACCGTCGCGGCGCCGAGCGTGCACTTCGGATTTCCCCTGTGGTTCTTCAATCGCGCCGAGGTCGACTCGATCGCCGACGTGATCTTCACCGAGTGGGGCATCAGCGCGAGCCACTGAGCCGGCCGATCTTCAGAACGACCCGAGGAGAATGAAAGGTCCCCACTCGTCGATGCGGCGGAGCGCCCTGCCCCCCGAACGATCTTCCTCGATGATCCGATTGATCGCGTGCCACAAAGCATCCGCCGGAACGGTCGGTCTCCCCAGCAGCTCCTCGTAGAATGCGGATGCGAATTGCCGCGCGGCGGCGTCCTCGATCGGCCACACCGTCGCAATGACGGAGCGCGCGCCGGCCTCGAAGAAGGCGCCGCCGACGCCGAAGCCCTCCACGCGCTCCGCCTCCGTGCCGATCGCCGATTCGCAAGACGATACGACGGCCAGTTTCGTTCCGGAGAAGTTCATGGCGGCGATTTCGGGCTCGGTGAGAAGCGAGGCCCCGACGTTCTCCGCCTGGCTCCCTTCGCTCGGGGGAGCGAGCAGCAGCGCGGGGTGTCCGCCATATGCCGGGAACTCCACGGTATGCGTCGCGATATGAATAAGATCGGCTCCGCCGAGACGCGCGATCACCGAATCCTTACAAGCGCTCGGGCCCATGAGAACGATGGCGTTCGGGACGAGTCGGCGTATGTCGGCGAGCTCCCCTTGCGAATGAGGAAGACTGGCGAGCGAGGGGTAGAGCCTCCCGATGAAAGGCGAGATCTCCGACTGCCCCACGAGGAGCTGTGACCGGTAGCGTTCCCCGGGCAGGGGCGCCGGTCCCGCGGTGCTTCTTGATTCCAAGACCAGCAGCGCCGGGGAGAAGAGAATCCTCTTCCCTTCGATGAGAAAACGGGTCGGAACGCCGGGCGGGATGAGCGCTCCGAAAGGAAGGGCGAGGAGTGCGTCGTCCGGTATGAAGCAGAGTACGTCCTTGCCCTCGATAAGCGATTGAATCGGCTCGAGGAGAAGCCGGTACAAGGAACGGGCCCGGTCCTCGGCCGCGGCGAAACAGGCCTCGCCGGGCGCATCGTCGCCGCCGCGGAGGGCGCCGCACGCCTCGATGAACGCCGCGATCTCCTCGCGCAGCCGCTCCCGCGGGATGGCGATGGACCGGTATGTCGCCCCGGATCTGTCGATCGCGATGACGATCGTTTTCTCGGGAGTCACCAGGTGCTGGATGACGAGGGCGCGGTCCGGTATCCATTCCCTCCGCTCGAGGCAGCGACGAACCTCCTGCCGGAGATCCCCGCGGGGCCGATTCCACGCCGCGGGGCGCAGCTGGCGCGACAGCTCGGCTACGTAGATGAGAGAGTCGCACTCGTTGAAATGGTCACTCTCGAGGACGAGAAGATCGTCACAGATGGAGTCGAGCTTCTCGCGACACGTCTCCATCGACGCCTCGAATCTCTTTTCGGCCAGGCCGGTTTGGAGGGCTGTAACGGCGCGCTCGCAGAACATCTTCGCCGCCTCGTCGTTTCCTTCACCGCTCTGTGCCCGAGCCATGGAATGAAGGATGTCCACCTGCTGCATCCAGGAGCGGTCGCCCGGGTCGCGCTTGAGGGCGTCGGCGAACCAGGCATCGGCTTCTTCGAATCGCCCGCGATCCAGGTATGCTTGTCCGACGGCGCGCGCGTACTTCGCTTCCGAGGCTCGATCGTGCTTCCGCTTCGCGATGCTCAAGGCGCCCGAGTAGCTTCGAATCGCCTCCGCCGGACGCCCGGCCGCCGACTCGATGTCGCCGAGC
>JBGPBA010000350.1:0-2523 GCA_041481005.1 Candidatus Krumholzibacteriia bacterium
AGCCGCGAAGGGCGGGGACTCGGCAAAAGAGGCGGTCGAGAAGATCAACAAGATATACACGGTCATCCAGGAATCGGCCGAGACGATCAGGCATCTCGGCGAACGCTCCACCCAGATCGACGAGATCGTCGACGTCATCACCGATATCGCCGACCAGACGAACCTGCTCGCGCTGAACGCCGCGATCGAGGCCGCGCGGGCCGGCGAGGCGGGGGCCGGTTTCGCGGTCGTCGCCGACGAGGTGCGCAAGCTCGCCGAAGGGAGCGCCGAGGCGGCGGAAGAGATCGCGACGCTCATTCGCCAAACGCAGGAGGACACCCGCACGGCGGTGAAGAGCATCGAGCTCGGCGCCAAGGAAGTGACCGAGGGCAAGGAAGTCATCACGCGGACGGGACAGTCGCTCGACGAGATCGTCGACGTGCTCAGGAGCTCGGGCGACATGGCGCGCCGCATCTCGGCCGCGACCAAGGAGCTCTCCCGCGGCATGAAGAACGTCACCGGGTCGATCGACGAAATATCGGCGAGCGCCGACAAGAACGCCTCGGCGACCCAGGAGACCGCCGCGTCGATGGAGCAGATGACCTCGAGCATGGAGGACGTCGCTTCCTCCGCGCAGAAGCTGAGCGACATGGCGATCCAACTTCGCGAGCACGTCGGGCGCTTCAGCGTGGAAGAGACCGAGCACCACGGGGCGCCGATGATTCCCTGAGGATCGCGACCCCGCGAAGGAGCGGTGTACCGATGAACAGAGAGAAGACACACGATCGATCGCGCAGGGGGACACAGCTCGTCACGTTCCGGCTCGGCGCCGAAAGCTTCGGCCTCCCCGTCGCGAGCGTGCGCGAGATTCTGCGGCCGATCGATCTTTTCTGCGTCCCCGGGATGGGCACGGGTGTCGAGGGGGTCATCAACCTCCGCGGCGAGATCATTCCCGTGGTAAAGCTCGGCGTGATGCTCGGCGTCGTTTCGAACGCCGGGGAGCAGCCATCGAAGAAGCGCCGGATCGTGATCCTCGACGCCCGCGCGACGAGCCTCGGATTCTTCGTCGACGAGGTGTTCGAGGTGTCGCGCGTCCAGGCCCAGGAGATTCAGGCCCCGCCGGATTTCGGTCAGGGAGCGGCCCGCGCGGCGCAGGTCGTCACGGGCATCGTCAAGATTGCCGGCCGGATGGTCGTATGCATCGACCCGGAGAAGCTCATCACGGACGACTTGATGGCAAAGGAGTCGGCGGTTGGTTCATGAGCAGACGACATCCAACGTGGTCACCGTCGGCGTCGCCCAATTTCGCGTCGGACGGACGCCGCTCAGGATGATGACGATGGCGCTGGGATCGTGCCTCGGGATCGTTCTCTTCGACGCTTCGACCAAGGTCGGAGCGCTCGCGCACGTCATGCACCCCCGGCGGGCGCGAGTGAAGAACAACGCGAACCGAATCAAGTTCGTCGACACGGCCATCACGCTCGTCGTCGACCGGATGGTCGAGTGCGGGGCGCGGCGCGAGTCGATCGTCGCGAAGATCTTCGGCGGGGCCCGGATGTTCGAGAACGTCGTGGGTTCCAAAGGGGTGCTCCAGATCGGCGACGAGAACGTCGCGACCGCCCGGGAGCAGTTCGGCGCGCTCGGCATCCCGATCGTCGCCGAACGCGTCGGCGGTACGCGGGGCCGGACGATCTTCTTCGACATGAACGACGGGAGCGTGCGCGTGACGGATATCGACGGAAGCGAGGAGATGTGCTGATGGCGGAGCACGAACGAACCGAAGGTCGCCGGATCATCAGGGTCGTCGTGGGGGAGGATTCTCCCTTCATGCAGGCCATGATCGTTCGCGCGCTGGAAAGCGAGCCGACGATCAAGGTCGTCGCCGCGTGCGCCGACGGCCGCGAGGTGCTCAAAAAGACCTCGGAGCTGCGGCCGGACTGCATCACGCTCGACCTCGAGATGCCGAACATGGACGGCCTCGAGACGCTCCGCTACGTGATGAGCGAGTGGCCGACCCCCGTCGTCGTCGTGAGCGCCCACACCGAAGAGGGCGCCAAGCTCACCTTCACCTGTCTCGAGTACGGGGCGGTCGATTTCGTTTCGAAGGGCCGCTCCGGAGGCCGGTTCCCCACGAGCGAGCTCATCGCCAAGGTGAAGGCGGCCTCCGCGATCGACGTGCGGCGCGTAAAGTTCGCTCCCCCGGAGGTCGAGCTCGTTTCGAAGCCGCGGGAGCCGGTGCCTGCGTCGCTGCGGGCGGTCGTGGTGCTCGGGGCGAGCACGGGCGGGCCGCAGGCGCTCATGGACATCATTCCGCGCCTTCCGCGCGACCTTCAGGCCGGGATCATCATCGTCCAGCACATGCCGCCGAATTTCACCCGATACCTCGCCGAGCGGCTCGACGGCCGCTCGAAGCTCGAAGTGGTCGAGGCGGAGGAGGGGGACCTCGTTCTCCCGGGGCGCGCCATCGTCGCGCCGGGAGGCATGCACCTGTTCCTCGAGGAGCGGGCCGAGCGCCCCGCGGTCATGCTGCTCGCGAAGAACGCG
>JBGPBA010000351.1:0-2520 GCA_041481005.1 Candidatus Krumholzibacteriia bacterium
CGAAAGACACGAGCACGCGAACGAGCCCCGGCCCCATCTCATCCGCATAGTAATCGGTCACCGTGAACGGGTGCGCCGGGCCGCGAAAGTCGATCCGCCCGAAGCGCTCCTCGAGGCGCGGGAGCAGAAGCCGCTCGAGGTCGAAGCCGCCTCCCGCGAGGATGGCGGCGAGGTACTTCACGGGCACCCCCTCTTTTGCACTCCCTGCTTTTGGATGCGCCATGGCGACCTTCGCCCCTCTTACGCCGTCCCCACCGAGTGCACGACGCGGTATACCCGGAAATCGGAGTTCGCGTAGACCTGGATGATCCGCCCCTCACCCAGGAGCCGCATCAAGTCGCCGAGCGTGATCTGTCCGTATGGCTTCTCCATGACGTAGTAGCAGAGATAGTCGCCCCGGCCCAGCTCCGCGGGCTCGTCGATTCTGATGGACGCCCGCCCGGTCATCATTCTCATCAGGCGCGGCTTAAAGAACACGATCACTGCGTCCTTCCCCGTGTCCTCCGTGATGTAACGGAACATCTCCTGCGAAACGGGAGCGTACGGGCCGCTCGAGACCATCCGGTCGCTGCGCAGGTTCGCGGCGGCCTGCGACACGGAGCCCTTCACAAAGAAAAGGGCGACGAGCATGAGCGCGCAGACGGCCGCAGCCTGGACCGCCCTGCGCCAGGGGTTTCCGAGCGCTTCGCAACCCCACCGGCCGCCGACGAAAACGAAATGAAGGTAGAAGGGCAGAAGAGGAATGAAGTACCTCATACCCTGCGTCGCGGGCCAGAGGAGATAGAGACCGGCCGTCAGCAACATGTAGAGAATGAGATGATAGTCGCGGCGCGCGCCCTTCAACATCCCGGCGACGAGAAAGGGAAGGGATACGACGTACCATACGTGATGGTGAGGCACTCCGATGAAGAAATCGGCGGGAATGGTCGCGTAGAACCGCAGATTGTGTCTGATCGTCGCGAGCGAGAACGATTCGAGAACCCGGACGTGCGAGCTCCCGCCCTGCGGGAAGATGGCGCTCCAGACGAGCGCGAGCACGACAAAGATGATGTACGGAAGAATGCCGATGAAGACGCCCCTCGGGTCGGATCGCAGGGCCCTTGAAATGACGAGCCGCAGCCCGCCTGCCCGGCCGTCCGATCCCTCGGCCGTCCCGCCCGCCGCCTCGCCCCTTCCCTCGCGGGACGCCGCCGCCTGCACGAGCTTCACAACCTGGATCCCGCAGAGGGTTGCGAGGAGCAGAGCCCCGTTCGTCCTTATGAAGAAGGCCGCGGCGAACAGCGCCCCGAGGAGCACGCCGTCACGTGCCTTCCCGAAGAGCGGCCGTCCCTCGACCGCGATCCTCCCCATGAGAAGAACGGACACCGTGGACACGAGAAGAAACGGCATGTCCGAGAGTATTCCCTCGAGCGAGGCCAGCAGCGTCGGGTTGAATGCGAAGAATGAGACAAGGAGCGCGAGAAGCGCAAATGCGTGCCTCCCCCGGAGCAGAAACGCGAGCGCCGCGAGGAAGAGGACGTAGCACGCGAGGTTGAGGCCTTTGAGCGCGAGCATGTTCAGGCCGAAGTGCCTGTACAGGGGAGCGAGCATCAGTGGCGTTCCCCAGGGCGCGGCTATCGGGAACGTGAAGTTCGTGGAGTTCTCGACGGTGAACCGGTTCGCCTCGATGAACCGCGAGGGATGTCCGTCGGCGATGCTCTTCGCCTGCATGATGTATGTCGCGAAATCATCCCCCCAGTCGTGACCCCTCGACAGAGTCGCATACCCCAGCACGCCCGAGCAGAGGATCAAGACGGCCAATACAATGGATTGCGCGCGGTTCATGTGTCTCCTTCGTGATGACGTCGCGGCGCCGACCGCTCGTCGCCGGGCTTCCTGCCTCGTGTCGCTCGCGCCGGGTCCGTCCCATCGCCGGCGGGCGCCGGCTCGGCGCCGCGTCCCATCCCCCCCGCGAGAAGGATCGAAGCGTACACGATGAGAAGCGGCTCGATCAATACCCTGTATCTGACCTTGAACGCGGAGAGAAGGAGTATCAGAACGAGGTAGCTCGCCGTCGGCCACGCGACGGCCCGATGAGCGCGGCGGTAGAACCGCGCGAGCCCGATGAAGCCGAGGATCAAGACGACGACGTAGCCGTACCGCAGGGCGTAGATGACCGGCACGCTCAACACGACGTCGCGCATCGTGTAGGAGTCCCAATCCGCCACTAGCAAGACGAGGACCTTGTTGTTCACGATGTCGAGGGCCACGAGCGGGTTCTGCAAGATGAAGTGGAGACCCATCCTGAATAGATCGCCCTGCGAGGAGAAGCGCGGACCCGTGAGGGCATTGTCCGCACCCGTCGCGGCGGGATTGTAGCTTCGGTAGAACATGAGCGCTCCCGACTCTGAAACGGGCGCCCACCTGCCGTGCCGCATCGCGTTGCCGACGAGCCACGGGGCGAGCACCAACGCGAGCACGAGGACAAACACGACCCTCCGCCTCAAGGTCGCGAGAAGCCCCGGAACGAAGAAGAGAAAG
>JBGPBA010000352.1:0-2512 GCA_041481005.1 Candidatus Krumholzibacteriia bacterium
CTACATGATAGCCCTCGACGATTTCGACAAGACCGAGGTGAGGCTCAATCGGTCGCAGGCGAAGCTGCTCAAGAGCAAGGCGGAGCGGCTCTTCTGACGATTCGGAGATTCCCGGTGGCTCGTGAATTCGATCTTCTCGTTCTCGGGGGCGGGCCCGCGGGCTACCCGGCGGCGATTCGCGCCGCGCAGCTCGGCGCCAAGGTGTGCCTCGTCGAGCGGGAGCACCTGGGCGGCACCTGTCTCAACTGGGGCTGCATTCCGACGAAGACGTTTCACGCAGTCGCGCACGATCTCGAGCGCGTGCGCGAGGGGAAGGGGCGCGGGCTCTCGGGCGCGCCGCTCGAGGCCGACGCCGCGGCGCTTTTCGCCAACAAGACCCGCGTCGTGCGCGAGCTCGTTTCGGGCGTCGAGAAGATACTGAAGGCGCGGAAGATCAAGGTGCTCCGCGGGACGGGGCGCCTGACCGGCCCCAATACGGTCGAGGTCGAAGGGGTCGGCGCGGTGCGCGCCTCAAAGATCGTGCTCGCCACCGGCTCGGTCGACATCGCGCCCCCGCAGGTGCCCGTCGACGGCACGCTCATCGTCGGCAGCAAAGGCCTACTCGATCTCGGCCGCATCCCGAAGACCCTCGTCATTATCGGCGGCGGCTTCATCGGCTGCGAGTTCGCGTCGATATTCAACGCGCTCGGCTCGAAGGTGTCGATGGTCGAGATGCTGCCGAGCGTGCTCGCGAGCGAGGACGCGCAGATATCGCGCACCCTCCAGATGTTGTTCCGCAAGAAAGGGATCGAGCTTCATCTCGGCACGAAGGTCGTCTCGGCGGAGCGGGGCGGAGCGGGGATCATCGCGGTTCTCGAGAGCGGGGTCGAGATATCCGCCGAGACGGTTCTCGTCGCGGTCGGGCGGCGCCCCCACTTCGCGGAAAGCGGCATCGAGCATCTCGGCATCGTGGCGGACCGCGGCGGAATCAGGGTGAATGAACGGATGGAGACCTCCGTGCCGGGCGTCTACGCGGCGGGAGACGCGGTCGGCGGAATGCTCCTCGCCCACGTCGCGACCCGCGAAGGGGTCGTGGCCGCCGAGAACGCGCTCGGCGCGTCGAGGCGCGTGAGCTACGACGCCATTCCTTCCACGATATACACGCTCCCGGAAATCTCGCGCGTCGGCGTGACCGAGGAGGATGCGAAGCGCAAGGGGCTCGCGATCGTCACGGGCCGTTTCCCATTCGCGGCGAACGGTAAGGCGAAGGGGCTCGGCGAGGAGGACGGCTTCGTGAAATGGATCGCGCGCGCCGACGACAAGAAGCTCATCGGCTTCCACGCGATCGGGCCGCACGTGACCGAGCTCGCCGCCCCGGCGGCGCTCGCCATCGGCCGCGGAATGACCGCCGAGGAGCTCGCCGAAAGCGTCTTTCCTCACCCGACCCTCTCCGAAACGCTCGCCGGGGCGGCCGAGGCCGTGTACGGCAAGGCAATCGATCTCATCAGATAGGATGGTGGCTATGCGACGGATCGCTGTCGTCTCGATCATGGTTTGTATCGTTTTCGCGGCCGCGCCGGCGCACAAGGCCGCGGCGGCCGAAGGCGCCGCTGCGGTCGAGCGCGTGCCGGGGGGGCCCGAGATCGTTCTCGAGCCGCACCCGGGGGCCGGGGCCGTGTGCGTCGTCGTGTCGGTGCCCGTCGGCTCGGCGTATGAGACGTCCGAGACGCGCGGCATCTCTCACGTCATCGAGCACATGGTCTTCGACGGGTCCGAGCGCTACTCCCGCGTCGAGATGAGCGGGTGGGTGGACGACGTCGGGGGATTCCTCAACGCCTTCACGCGGAAGGAGACGACGGTCTATTTTCTGCTCGTTCCGTCGCAGTTCGCCGAGAAGGGGATGGAGATTCTCTCACAGATGCTCTTTCATTCGCTCTTCCTGCCGGTCGAGCTCGACAAGGAGCGCAAAGTGATCGGCGAGGAGATACGCCACGAGGTCGACGACCCGCAGTCCGCGCGCGATCGAACGATCGATCGATCGCTCTATCGCGGGAGCCCGCTCGCGGAGCCGGTCATCGGATATCCTTCGACGATCGAAACGATGAGCCGCGACGAGGTCACGTCGTTCCATGCGAGTCATTATCTCCCCGCGCGCATGCGGGTGATTCTCATGGGGGATTTTGAGAGCGGCGAGGCGATGGGCTGGATCCGAGATTATTTCACAGCCGCGAGCGGAGCGGGTGCATCGGACAGCCGAGGCGGCCCCGGCGCGTATGGCGCCGCGAGCGCGCCGAGCGCCTCAGCGGCCCGCGAGGCGGAGGCCGTCCCCGCGCCTCGCTGGAGCAATGGAATCGATCTGGTCACGGATGCCGCGGTCGCCCTGGGCTTCGACATGCTCATTCCTCTTCCGTCCGTCGACGAGAAGGATTTCCCGGCGGCGCTGCTCGTTTCAGAGATGCTCGGGGGCGCCGCGTCGCCGCTGCCCGCCCTTTTCAAGGGGCACGGCCTGCCCGAGCCCGAGGTGGGCCTCGAG
>JBGPBA010000353.1:0-2509 GCA_041481005.1 Candidatus Krumholzibacteriia bacterium
CCGCCTCCCTCGATGCCAGCCTTCGAAACTCTCCGCAATCCACGCCTCAATCCTCCTGTTATCTATATTAAACGCGCGTCGCCCGAAAAACTTGCAAAAAATCTTCAGCCGGCCAAATCTTCCGCGATCCTCTCCCGCGCGCGGAAGAGAATCGATTCGACCGCGGAGACGCTCTTCTTCATCGACTCGGCGATTTCCTCGTATGAAAGCTCCCTGCCGACGCGGAGCTCCATCGCCAACCGCCAGTCGGCGGGGAGACGCTGGAGCGCGCCGAGGTATCTCTTCGCCGCCTCGCGCCCGTCGAAGCCCGCCGCGGGATCGTCCGCGTGTCGCGTCGAGGGAAAATCGACGCCCGACTCGAGCATCTCGTCGATCGAGAGGCTTCCGCGCACCCTGCGCTTGCGCAGGTGGCTCATCGCCAGGTTCGAGGCGATCCTGAAGAGATACGTCCGAAACGGTGCATCCGGCCGGTAGCGTGGGGCCGCCCGGTGGATCCTCAGGAAAAGCTCCTGCGTGAGGTCTTCGGCGTCCTCGACCGAGGCCGTGAGCCTCAAGAAGAAGTTGAATGCGGGTTTCTGGTAGCGCAGAACGAGCTCGCGGAGCGCCTCGCCTGCGCCCCGCGACACGAGCTGCATCAAGCGGGCATCCTCATCCATCGTTTGCTACCCGAACCGGACCGTCTCGGCGATCTCGAATCCCTCGGGGCCCGTTCTCCGAACCCGGCAGGCGGCGATCTCGGGATCGTGCTCGAAAAAGAGTATCCACCCCTCATCGGCGGCTTTTCCGAGCATCTGCTTCTTCTCCTCGAGCGTTTTCAAAGGGAAATGATCGTAGGCCATGATGTACGGAAGGTTGACGTGGGAAGCGAGCGGAATGAGGTCGCCGCAATACAGGAGATTCCCCTCGCCCGTTTCAACGAGGACGACCTGGTGCCCCATCGTGTGCCCGTCCGTCGGAATGAGCGTGACGCCGGGGAAGATCTCCGTCGCCCCGTCGACGAGCTCGAGGAGCCCGGCCTGCTCGATCGGGATCAGGAATTCGGGAAAGAAGCTCGCCCGGTCCTTCTCGTTCGGATTGAGAGCGGCCTCCCACTGGCGCCGCTGGATGTAGTGCTTCGCCCGCGGGAGGGAGACCTCGATGCCGCCGACGGGCGATGTGTACGTGAACCCCGCCGCATGATCGAAGTGGAGGTGCGTCGCGATAGCGTCGGTGACCGCGTCGGGATCGATCCGTCGCCGCGCGAGCGCCGAGCGCAGCCCGTCGGTCTCGATGACGTAGTTGCGAATCATTTTCTCGCCGAAGTACGTGCCCGCGCCGGCGTCGATGACGAGGCGGCGGCCCTCCCCCTCGACGTACAGGGCGCGCATCGCCATGGCGATCCGGTTGTTCTCGTCGGCCGGATTTGTTCGGCTCCAGAGAACCTTGGGAACGACCCCCATCATGGCGCCGCCGTCGAGCCTGAAAGTGCCCGTCTCGACCGCGACGAAGTTGAATTTTCCCAGTTTCAATCCTCATCCTCCCGGACGCAGGTGTCTCGGCCCGTCGAGGGCCTTACGTGTTTCACAATCCGAGTGCCCGGACGTTCCCGCGCGGAGCGAGACAATCGGGCCCTCTCGGATGAGCGCCTCGGATCAGGGAGCGGTCTGGCGGATATGGATCTCGCCGCTCACATTGTGCAGCTCGATCGCCGCGCCGCCCGCGTTCATCGTGCCGCTCCAGTGCCCGCGCTTCATCTCGAAGAGGTGACTCGCGGGGAAGTCGACGTGGACGCCGCCGTTTACCGCCTGCGCGTCTATGTCGGCGCCGATCGAGCCGGGAATTGAGAGAACGAGGGGCCCGTTGGCGGCGCGGATCGAGAGCTTCCCGCCCGCGCGAAATTGCTCGAAGGCGGCCTCCACCGAGCCGTTCCCCGTCCCGATCGTGCCGTCGCCGTCGAGAAACCGCCCGGAGATCGCGCCGTTGTCGGTGTGGAGCACGAAGGCTCCCGCCACCCCGGCGACGGCGATGTCCCCATTGATGGTATGGATCGTCAGGGACGTGTGCCGCGGCACTTTCACCGTGTAGCGAATGGTGATGGACGTGTGCTGTCCGCTGGTGCCTCCGAAGAAGACGTCCTGGCGCGCTCTCGGCAGCCGGGCCTCGATGGCGAGGCGCGATGGATCGTTGTCGGCGGTGAAATGAATGCCCTCGTAGAGCTGCCGGGATTTGAACTTGCTCGGCGACTTGACGAAGATGTCCGCCGTCACGTCGATCCTGGACTCCTCCCACCCCTCGATCCGAATCGAGCCGCTCGCGTTGTCCAGCACGAAGTCGGCGCCCTCCTTCACGGGGAAGCTCTGACGCCAGGATTCCTCGAGACGGTATCCGCGGGCCGCCCCCGGAAGAGCGACCAGAGCGGCGGCGAGGAGAAGAAGAATGCATTGTCTCTTCATAGCCCTACCTCCAACGGCACGTTCAAAGCGACGGGCCGAGGAGAACTCCCGTGGAAGCGCTTCGGCGCGAAGGCGGC
>JBGPBA010000354.1:0-2509 GCA_041481005.1 Candidatus Krumholzibacteriia bacterium
CATTATGCCATGTGCAAGATCGACTACCTGGGCACGGGACTCTGCTCACCGGGCGAAGAGAAGAGGTACGTGAGCTACTACCCTCAGGGCAGGATGGATCTGTATGACGCCCTGACGAAGGGGCTCATCCCCGTGACCGAGAGACTCGTCGACATCGCCGAGTCCTGCACGCTCTGCGGCATCTGCGACAAGCAGTGCCATTTCGTGACGGGCATGCGGCCCATGATCGTCATGAAGGCCCTCAAGGATGCGGTCTCTTCGTACGTGAGGGAGGGCGGAGAGGTCGAGACCGCGGAATCCGAGCCGATCCTTGAGTCCCTCCGAGAGATCGTCGGCGCGGAATGGGCGGAGAACGACCCCGCCATCCTCGTCACCTATTCGAATGATCCCTTCCCCCTCGCGGGGATGCAGATGCCCCGGTACGTCGTGATGCCGCGGACAAGAGACGAGATCGTCGAGATCGTCCGCTTCGCCAATGAAAACGACCTCCCGTTCGCCATACGGGGCAACGGCGGCAGCGTCTTCGGGTTCGTGTTCACCGACGGGATCGTCATCGACCTTACCCGGATGAAGGGAATCGAGGTCGACCGCGACAACTGGGTCGCCGTCGTCGAGCCCGGCGTGACGTCCTTCGAGCTCCAACAGGAGGCCGCGAAACATGGGCTTCGGGTGAACGCGGCGGAACCGGCCGCGACGGTGTGCGGGAACATCGTGTGCACGGGCACCTTCTCGACCTGGGCGAACGTCTACGGCGTGGGCGCGGACAATTTCGTCAATATGGAGTTCGTCGATCGCGAAGGTCGCGTCTTCAACCTCAACGAGAAGACCGCCCCGAACGTCTATGCCTTTCGCAACGAGGTCATCCCCTCCCCCGGCATCTGCACGAAGGCCACGGTCCGCATGCACCCGAAGACGGACGACGAGGAAGGACTCCTCGTGCCCTTTCCGTCATTCCCCGAGGCGGTCGCATTCGCCCGCGAGCTGAGCCAACGGAGAATCGGCCTCGCGATCGGCGTCCTCGGCGGGCATTACCTTTCGACCTTCCTCTCCCCTTCCGCCGAGCTCGCCGAGAGGGTGAAGTCGAGCCTGACCGACGCGCTCGGCATCGAGTACATCGTGTACGTGGTCGGCGACCAGTACGCCCGCGACTCGATCCGCAAGATGGCCGGGACGGTCATCGACAGCCGGCTTTTCCGGATGATCATGCTCGGGCTTCCGCGGCTCGCCGAGGAGGAATGGATGGATCTCGTCAAGGGGATGCAAGGCGATGAGTACCCGTATCAGGTCCTCTTCCGGGAAGACATGTACCCGGTGCTCGAGGCGGTGCTCTCCCCGTCTCCGGATACGATCGCCGAGGCGGTTGACGAGGACCTTCGCGACTTCTACCGCGATCTCTACGCGCGACCCGAGATGACCGATCTCGTCTATCTCAACGCATTCAGGATCGTGAGCTCGCGGATGTCGCGGCACAAGCACATGTTCGCCTTTCTCATCTACGTGCCCCTCGACAAGATCGACGTCATCGAGCACATCATCTCCGAGTTCGGAAAGATCGCCGACCGTCACGGGATCTCCCACGACTACGGGTTCCTCACGCCGCTCGACCTCGGAAAGCGGGGCATTCTCGAGTACGACTACTATATCGACCACACCGACCCGGCGGAGGCGGATAAGATACGCGGCGCCATGGCCGAGATCGGCCCATGGCTCGACGACCTGAGCGCGCGGACGAAGGGCGTCATGTTTCTCAAGTACGTCTTCTCCCAGGGCTGCTCGAGAAAAGAGAATTACCTCTATCGGTGAGGCGGCCTTCGCCCGGGAAAGGGAGCCGACATCAGAGCGTCGATCGAGACGATCCGGGACAAGCGCAGCCGGGGGGCCTCAACCTTCCTCGTCACGGGCGGCACCGGCTTCATCGGAAGCCACGTGGCGGTGGAGCTTCTGAGAAGGGGCTGCTCCGTCATTCTCCTCGCCCGTCCGCGGAACCACCTGACGGCCCGAGCGAGGGTCGATCGGCTCATCGACTGGTTCGGGCTCGCGACCGCCGATAGGGCGAAGCTCACGGTCCTCGAGGGGCATCTCGACGACCCCGACCTCGGCCTCGATCGCTCGCGATTCGAGAAGGTGGCTGCTGCGGTCGACGAGATCGTCCACTGCGCCTCGAGCACCTCATTCTCCGAGCGAAAGCGCGCGGAGATCGAGAAAGCGAACGTTCTCAACCTCGACGCCATCCTCGATCTCGCGGCCCGCGGCGGGTGCAGGTTCTTCCACCACGTGAGCACGGCGTACGCGGCGGGGAAAAGATCCGGAGCGTGCGCGGAGAAGCTCGTCGAGACCCGGGAATTCACGAACGTCTACGAGGAAACAAAGTATCGCGGCGAAAGTATCGTCACGGAGCGCTGCGACAAGGATGGCATCGGGCTCAACATATACCGGCCGTCCATCGTGTACGGAGACTCCCGCAGCGGGCGGACGATACGCTTCGACGGCGTGTATTATCCCGTGAAGG
>JBGPBA010000355.1:0-2506 GCA_041481005.1 Candidatus Krumholzibacteriia bacterium
CGGCTTTCGAGATGGATTCTTCCGACGCCTCAGATTGCAGGGGCTATCATACCGCGCGCATCGCCGTTGTCAATTTCAATCGCGGTCAGGCCCCCGACCAGCTATATTGCGTGAATAAAGAAAAGGCTCCATACGGTGACGTGCCGAGATGATCATCATAGACAACATATCGAAGAGCTACGGCGCTCAAGAGATATTCAAGAACGCGAGTTGCCAGGTGAACGACGGGGAACGGGTCGGCCTCGTCGGGCGGAACGGGCACGGGAAAACCACGCTCTTTCGTCTCATCGCGGGGAAGGAAGAGCCCGACTCCGGTGTGATCTCCATCCCGAGAGGCTACGCGATAGGCTACGTCGTGCAGGAACCCGACTTCAGCGAAGATACGGTGCTGAAGGAAGGTTGCAGGGGGCTCCCCGCCGCCGAACGGCATCATCATTGGAAGGTGGAGAAGATCCTCGCCGGATTGGGTTTCGGCGAATCGGACATGGCGAAGCACCCCTCGGAGCTCTCCGGAGGATTTCAGGTGCGCTTGAATCTGGCGAAGGCCCTCGCCCGCGAGTCCGATCTTCTGCTGCTCGATGAGCCCAACAACTACCTCGATATTACGTCGATTCGGTGGCTGACGCAGTTCCTGAACGGCTGGCGGGGCGAGCTCATGCTTGTCACGCACGACAGGGGTTTCATGGATAACGTCGCCACGGACATTGTGGGCATCTATCGCAAGACCCTGCGCAAGATCAAGGGCGACACGGGCAAGCTCTACTCTCAGATAGCGATGGACGAAGAGGTATACGAGCGAACGAGGCTCAAGGACGAGAGGAAGAGAGAGCAGGTCGAGGCGTTCATTCGCCGCTTCCGCGCGAAGGCGAGGCTCGCGAGCCGCGTCCAATCGAGGATCAAGGCCCTCGAGCGACGGGAGAAGCTCGAGAAACTGGAGACGACCAAGGATCTCGACTTCTCATTCGTGTCGAAGCCGTCGAACGGCAAGCCGGCCTTGAACGTGAAGGACCTGACCTTCGGGTACGAGGAGGCGAGCCCGCTCTTCCGCGACCTGTCGTTCACGGTGGGGCCTTACGACAGGGTCTGCGTCGTGGGGAAGAACGGGAAGGGAAAGACGACGCTTCTCAGGACGCTCGCGGGAGAGCTCGATCCGCTTTCGGGAGAGATACGGTACAACGCGACCGCCGCCGTCGCGTATTACGCGCAGGGGAATATCGCCTCGCTCGCGGCGGATAAAACCGTATTGGAGGAGATCAGCTCGGCGGCGCAGGAGGTCACCGAGCAGAGGGCGAGGAACATAGCAGGAATGATGATGTTCGAAGGGGACGCGGCGCTCAAGAAAGTGAAGGTCCTTTCGGGCGGCGAGAAGAACAGGCTCATGCTGGGGAAGATCATCGCCACCCCGGTGAATCTTCTCCTTCTCGACGAGCCGACGAACCATCTCGACATGGAATCATGCGATGCGCTCCTGGAGGCGCTCGATGATTTCGAAGGAGCCGTCTTGATGGTGACTCACAACGAGATGCTCCTTCACGGGCTCGCGCAGAGGCTCATCGTGTTCCAGGGCGGCGGGGCCGGCGTCTTCGAGGGAAGCTATCAGAGGTTCCTCGAGGATAGAGGTTGGGACGATGAAAAACCCCGGGGCGGCTTCGAGACCGTCGAAGATTCGGAGCGGCGGAAATCGGACAGAAAGGCGGACAGGCGGGAGATGAGAAAGCTGCGGGCCGATCTCAGCTGCGACAGGGCGAAGGTCCTGGGGCCTCTCAAGGAGCGGGTGAGCGAGCTGGAGTCGAGAATCGCAAACGCCGAAGCGGCGCTTCAGAGTCTTTACCAGGCGATCGAAGCCGCGTCGAAGAACGGCGACGGCGAGGCGATCGCCGAGATCTCCGTCAAGATTCACAACTGCAAAAAGGAGATCGATGCTTCATTTGAACGGCTCGAATCGGCGAGCGCGGTGTATGAGAAGGAGAGAAAGCTCTTCGAGCGGCGCATGAAAGAGCTGGATCCGGGGCCGGGCAAAGGTGATTGACCGGGGTGCGGTTATCCGGTATACTGACCGGCGGGCAACTTTAGAAGGAGGTCGTATGGAAAGGTTCGGACGTTCACTCGTGATCGTATTGGCGATTCTCGGGCTCTGCATGACGGTCGTGTGGCAGACTGCCGCGCTGGCGCAGGCCCCCGAGAAGAAGGCGGAAGCGACGAAGGAGATCCCCCAGGAGGAGCTCTCCGCGTCGGTGCCCGCTTTGGGCAATATGCACAAGGTTGTCTATCCGCTCTGGCACGACGGCTATGCGAACAAGAACTATGACTTGATAAAGCAGCTCCTTCCCAAAGCGGACACCTTGGTCGCAGCGGTGGACGCCGCGACGCTTCCGGGCATTCTTCGGGACAGGCAGCAGAAGTGGGACGCCGAGAAGGCGAATCTGAATGCCGCCCTGAAAGGGCTCCATACGGCCGCCGACGCGAATGACCAGGAGGGCTTGCTCAAGCAGACAGAGGCCTTCCA
>JBGPBA010000356.1:0-2505 GCA_041481005.1 Candidatus Krumholzibacteriia bacterium
AGAGCGTCTTCTTCCTGCCGAGCGCCTTGCCGATTTCGGCGAACGCCTCGTCCTTCACGTGCTGCACCTTGTCGCAGGCCGCGAGGTGGCTCTTGTAGCCCTTCTCGTCGATGATCGCCTCGAACTGCTGGACAAGATCGGCGGATGAAACTATCTCGTAGCCGAGTCCCCGGATGAGCTCGATCGTGCCGCCGTCGACGATCGATACATATGGAATATTATTCAATGGCGAATACTGCATGGCGATCGCCTTGGGCTTGCCGAGCATCGTCTTGATGGCGGCGTGGAGCTCGCCCCAGGCGCGGTACATCCTCTTCTCGCCCGGGAGGGAATCGAGCCGCGAAGGCTCCACCGCGGAGACGAGTCGGATCGGCTCCCCCTGCGCGGGGATGTAGTAGAACCACCGCCTCGAGGTCATCTTTTTGAAATCGAGGCCAAGGATGCGGTAGGCGAGGTGATCCCTGTTATGAAAGTCGTAGAAGAGCCATCCTTCGAGCCCTTTCTCCGTGAGAGCGGCTTGAATCTTCCCGAGATCCATCGCTTGTGCCTCCGTGTGTGAGAGCCGTGCCCGCGGCGCGCGCCATCGGGTGGGAACCTCGCCGGCGGGCCTGTTCATCGAGGTTGCCACACGCTAGCACGCGATATTCGGGGATGTCAAGGGAAGGAGGGCTCGGCGGGCGCCGGCTTTCACGGACGACCGGCGGCGGTGGACGAAAGCCTGCGGGGCGCCCTTATCCGGCGGAAGCTCCCGACCGTTTGATCTTGAACCATCCGTTGGGGGAAGTGACGACGCGCTCGAGGCCCTTGTAGCCTTTCACGCTCCACAGGTAGATCGAGTCGGGGCCGAGCGCCGTTCTCAGTGAGTCGGGGGCCTTCCAGGAAGACCCCGCGATGCGGTCGGCGCGGTACATTGCCCTGAGACCCGCGTTGAAAATCTCGAGCGTGAAGTAGTCGTCATGCCTCGGCGACTGCCACGTGAAGACCTCGGGGAATGAGCCGAGCTCCCCGATAGGCTTCTCGAGTGTAATCTCGTAATCGACGGCGGGGGCGCCCCTCATGGGACCCTTCTCGGGCACGGGAGCCCCAGGCTCCCCCGGCCCGGCGAGACGTACGACAACGACGACAAATATGGCCGCGGCCGCGAGCGGCAGAAGCCATCGCACGGCCCGGGCTATTCGGGGCCTCCGCGCGGCCGCTCGCCGTCCTCCGACGACTTCCGGAATAACGCGATCGCGCATTGCCGACTCGAGTTTTGTCCGCGCGTAGGGCCACTCCGCCTCCCGTGCAAGGTCTTCGTCGGCGTCGATCCTTCTGAAGCGTTCGAGCTTCTTGAGCTCGAGGCGGCAGAGCGCGCAGCCATCGAGGTGCTCTTTGACGAGCCGCGCCTCTTCCTCAGGCAGCTTTCCCTCGAAGAAATCCGCGAGCGTCGCCGGATCGATATGGGAGCTCTGCTGCTTCTCAGGCATCGCCGAATCCTTCCTCGCTCACGAGGCGACCGAACTTACGCCTCGCGTTCTGGATGAGCGTTCTCGCGCCCGTGGCATTCTCGCAGCCGAGGAGCCTCGTGATCTCTTTCACGGTGAGCCCCTCCCGGTAATGGAGGATGAACGCCTCGAGCTCGTCATGCTCCATGCAGCTTCGGGCGGCCTCGAGAATACGCTCGAGGTCCCCCTCCGTATCGACCTTCACGAAAGGGTCCGCGGCCGCGGGGTCGCCCTTCGTCGCGTCTTCGAGCGCCTCGAGCCGCTGGCGCCACTCGACTCGCTTCTTCGACAGCTCGCCGAGGCAGTGGTTTCGCGTCACCTGGTAGACCCACGTCGAAAACCGCGAAAGCCCCGCGAAGCTCTCGACGTTCCGGAATATCTTGATGAATATTTCCTGTGAAAGCTCCACCGCCTCCTCGACGTCGTGCGTATAGTTAAAGCTCCAGAGATAAACCCTTTTCTCGTACCTCCGGAAAAGCTCGCTGCAGAACTCCTCGCTCGGATCGCGCGCGAGGGCCGCGGCGATCGTTTCATCGGTCGCCGCTTTGATCTTCTCTTTCAATGAGACACGTCCTGACGCTGCGATGGCACAGAATTTCCGCGTAACGAGCGGGCGACGCGCGCGCCGCGCGCCGCACTCTTTGGTAATAATTATTGATTATATCAAAAGATGTGACGGTGTCTGAAGAGATTTATGAGAATGGCCGCCGCCGCGAGGGCGAGGAGCACCAGAGCGAGAGCGCTCGTCGGGCTCAACGTGCGAGAGAGTCGCGGCGTGGAATTCCCATCCCCGATCGCGGCGAAGGCGCCCCAGACGGACGGCTCCGCGAGACCGTCGCCGCGCTCGATCGCCGAGAGCTGGGCCGCCCGAAGCGCTGCCGCGGCGCCGAGCCCGCCGCGGACCCCCCGATAGTAGGCGACCATCATTTCGTGCGCGAAATTGTCCGGGACGTCGAGCTGCGCGGCGAGGACGCATCCGGCGCCCGAGTAGAGGAAGGCCTGGCTGAACCCGGTGATACCT